>NZ_JAVIIV010000046.1:0-19804 GCF_033977215.1 Mesorhizobium humile | reverse complement strand
ACAAAGACATGCTTAAGATCAAAGACTTAAAGCAGGTTGCGTGAATCCTTTTTCACGCGACCTGCTTTAGCAGGCGCTAGATCATTCCTTCCACTCGATCGGCACATGCCCCTTGTCCGCCTCGACGCGCTTCAGCCAGGCGGCTACGGCCGGATAGGCGTCGAGCTGGAAGCCGCCTTTCTCAGCCGTGTGGGTGTAGGCATATAAGGCGATGTCGGCGACGCTGTAGGCGCTGCCGGCGAAGAACGCGTTTTGCTGCAGGTGGCTGTTCATCACGCCGAGCGCCTTGTTGCCGCGTTCCAGCGTCTGCGCCAATCGTTCCGGCGTGGCATCCTTCGCCCGTTCCGGAAAGGTCAACAGCGCCTTGCGCACCGCGATATAGGGCTCGTGGCTGTATTGTTCGAAGAACAGCCACTGATAGGCCTGCGCCCGGTCATATCTGTCGGCCGACAGGAAGCGCGTGCCTTCGGCGAGGTAGAGCAGGATGGCGTTGCTCTCGGCGATACGCCTGCCATCGTCGAGCTCGAGCATCGGCACCATCGCATTCGGATTCTTGGCGACATAGTCGGGCTTGCGCGTCTCGCCGGTATGCGAGCTCACCTCGACCCGGGTGAAGGGAATGCCGAGCTTCGCCATCAACAGCCGCGGCTTGTAGCAGTTGCCGCTGTCGGCCATGTCGTAAAGGATCATGCCTCTTGCCCTCTCCGAGTCTCCTGGGGAACGCTCTAACGCGCGCGGCTAGGTCCCATCCAGTGATTTGTTTTTGAGAAGAAACATCAGCGACGCTGATATGTCTTCTTTGGTCGGCGTCAGCGATGCTGATACGTTTTCCTTGGTCGCATCAGCGATGCTGATGCAGGGGCACGACCTTGTTGCCGACGTCGAGCAAGGCATCGACGGAAAGCGGCTCTTCCTTGAAGATCGTGCCTGCGAGCGCCGGGCGGGCGAGGTGGAAACCCTGCAAAAGGTCGACGCCGCCCTCAAGCGCGACGCGCAGATGCTGTGCGTTTTCGATGCCCTCGACCAGCACTTTTGCGCCGCGATCGTGCAGCGTCGCCACCAACGGCCGGAAGAAGCGCTCGGCGGCGGCGTGGCGGCAGAGCTCGCCGAACCACGCGCCGTCGATCTTGACGATGTCGGGCGCAAGCAGGTTGATGCGCGCCTCGGTCGAATGCCCCGTGCCGAAATCGTCAACGGCGATGCGGATGCCGTCGCGCCGCATTTCGCGCACGAGGCTGGCAAGGACACGGTCGTCGGCTGCCTGTTCGGTGATCTCGCAGACCAGCAGGCCGGGCTCCAGCTCGAAATCGCCGAGATGCCTGGTCATCAGCCGGATCTCGGCGAGCGCCCGTCCGAGATGGTCGTTGATGTTCGGATTGTAGTTGAAGAACAGCGTCAATCCCTCGACGCCGATGTTGCGGTAATTGCCGAGATGCAGCATCCGGCACATCGTTTCGACGAACAGAAGGTCGGGCGCCGGAATGCCGCCGAAGAAGACCGAAGAGGCAACCGGCTGCGCAACGCGGCGCGGCTCGATCAGCCCCTCGACGGCAACCGCCCTGAGTGCTTTGCCCTCCGGCGCGAAGATCGGCTGATAGGCGCTCCACAGCCGGAACTCGCCATAGATGCCGAACTGAAGGCCGATCTCGTCGGCGAAGATCGCCTCGGCGACGTTGCGCCGCCTGTCTGGTTGTTCGCTCATGGCGCGACCTTGCGCCCGAACACTCTTGCAGGCCGCGCCTGCCGGACCGGCGCCACAGGGCTTGCGGCTGCCGGCGCCTTGTTCTCCGCGGCCTGGGGTTGCTGCGCGCCCTCGCTGAAAACGCGAAAGCTGGTGGAGGCAAGTTCCGGCCGGGCAAGCACGTAACCCTGCACCATGGAGGCGCCGGACCTCTCGGCAAGCTCCAGTTGCCAGCCTTCCTCGATGCCTTCGAAGACGGTGCGGATGCCCTGGTTCTCGAAGCTCTGCACCATTGCTGTCAGCAACGCGAAGCCGGCGCCTGACTCCATCAGATGGGTGATCCACTGCGCATCGAATTTGACGATGTCGGGCTTGAGCTCCTTGATCCGGTTGATGTCGGATTCATCGGCGCCATAGTCGTCGACCGCGATGCGGAAGCCGTTGGCCCTCAGCGCCTCGACAAATTCGTAGAGCGTTTCCTGCGAAGCGGATTTCTGCTCGGTGACCTCGCAGACGATGCGGCGCGGATCGATGCCGGCTTCGTGCAGCACCAGCCGCATGTCGCGCAACGCCTTGTCGGCGATGCCGCGATCGGTGAAGACCGACGGATCGAAATTGACGAAGATCGACGCCTCTTGCGGCAGGCAGGCGCCCGCGTTCAAAAGATGCAGCGTGCGCGTCAGCGCCTCGATATGCAGCCGGTCGGCCGCCGGGCAGGTGCCGAAGAATGCCCCCGGCGACTGTAGCTCGCCGTCGCGGAACGGCCGGATCAGCCCCTCGAAGGCGGCGACTGAAAGCTTGCCCTCCTTGAAGGCGAAGATCGGCTGGAACGCGCTCTGCAGCGTATAGATGCCCCAGACACCCGTCGAGGTGCCGTCGTCATGACGGATGATGTGGGCAAGCCCGATGCTGCGCGACAAAGCTTCCTCTTTCCGTGCAACTGGCGCAATTCGATCTGCGATCCTGCCAGCCAAGGGTTTACCGGCCGTTGATGAATTTAGCGTTGCCGCTCACGCAGGCTGACTTTGGTCACGCCTCCTTGACCTCTGGCTCATCGCACAATGCTTGCGCTTAGCCCGATGATGCGACATGAGAGGCGCCGCGGCCGCTCCTGGCCGCTTTTCCTAGGAGACATTTTGTCATGGCTTTTCTCGCCGACGCCCTTTCCCGCGTTAAGCCTTCCGCGACCATCGCGGTGACGCAGAAAGCGCGCGAGCTGAAAAATGCCGGCCGTGACGTGATCGGCCTCGGCGCCGGCGAGCCGGACTTCGATACGCCCGACAACATCAAGAACGCGGCGATCGAGGCGATCCGCCGCGGCGAGACCAAATACCCGCCGGTTTCCGGCATCGTGCCGCTGCGCGAGGCGATCGCCAAGAAGTTCAAGCGCGAGAACAATCTCGACTACCGGCCGGAGCAGACCATCGTCGGCACCGGCGGCAAGCAGATCCTGTTCAACGCCTTCATGGCGACGCTGAACCCGGGCGACGAGGTCATCATCCCGCGCCCTTATTGGGTGAGCTATCCCGAAATGGTGGCGATCTGCGGCGGCACGTCGGTCTTCGCCGACACCTCGATCGACAACGGCTTCAAGCTCACACCGCAAGTGCTGGAAAAGGCGATCACGCCGAAGACCAAATGGCTGTTGATGAACTCGCCGTCGAACCCGTCGGGCGCCGCCTACACGGAAGCCGAGTTGCGCGCGCTGGCCGACGTGCTGCTCAAGCATCCGCATGTCTGGACGCTGACCGACGACATGTATGAGCACCTGACCTATGGCGACTTCGTCTTCAAGACCATCGCCGAGGTCGAGCCGAACCTCTATGAGCGCACGCTGACCATGAACGGCGTATCGAAAGCCTATGCCATGACCGGCTGGCGCATCGGTTATGCCGCCGGCCCGGTGCCGCTGATCAAGGCGATGGACATGATTCAGGGCCAGCAGACCTCGGGCGCCTGCACCATCGCGCAGTGGGCTTCCGTCGAGGCGCTCAACGGGCCGCAGGATTTCATCGCCAGGAACAAGGCGATCTTCCAGGGCCGGCGCGACCTCGTCGTCTCGATGCTCAACCAGGCGCGCGGCATCTCCTGCCCGTCGCCCGAAGGCGCCTTCTACGTCTACCCGTCCTGCGCCCAGCTGATCGGCAAGAAGACCAAGGCGGGCAAGGTGATCGACAATGACGAGACCTTCTGCTCCGAACTGTTGGAGGCCGAAGGCGTCGCGGTGGTGTTCGGCTCGGCCTTCGGCCTCGGACCGAACTTCCGCATCTCCTACGCCACGTCGGATGCCTTGCTGGAGGAAGCCTGCACGCGCATCCAGCGCTTCACCGCGTCGCTGACCTGATCGACGCAGCCTGACGAGAAGAACCTGGCTTCAGTCCGGGTTCTTCTCGTCGGGTCCGTCCTAACCGCCATATTGCTCGTCGGAAACTTCTTCCAGCCAGTCGGCGTGGACGCCGTCCAGTGCCTCCTGCATGGCGATATGGGTCATGGCGGTTTTACGTCCGGCGCCATGCCAGTGCTTTTCGCCTGGCGCGAAGGAAATGACATCCCCTGCCCTGATCTCCTGCACGGGGCCTCCCCAGGTCTGGGCAAGTCCGGCGCCGGCGGTGACATAGAGCGTCTGTCCAAGCGGATGCGTGTGCCAATGGGTGCGCGCGCCCGGCTCGAAACTGACCAGCGTGGCTCTCAGCCGCGCCGGCGCCTCTTTCTCGATGATCGGCGTCTGCAGCACCCGCCCGGTGAAATACGTCTCCGGCGCAACGATCGTCGGCACACTGCCGCACGCAATGATCTTCATCCTTGAAATCCTCGAACGCGTTGGTCGAACAAAGGGCCGCGCGCGGCCCATCTCATGCGGTAGTTTCGCCTCGCAGGGAGGCCGTTGCAACCGGCTTTGAGCTGCTGCCGGGCGGCAGCCTCGATTCGCGCTCGGGCATCGAACGGAACGCCATATCAGGGTGTCTAAAAACTGTCATAAATCGTTGCTTTTTAACCATAAAATCGCGATCTCCATGCTGCCGCGAAAGAAGCGGCCGAGGCGGCGCTCACACTCAGAGTTTCTTAACGGCTGAGGTCCTAGCCATGTCGCGTGCTGTGGGGGCGCGGACATGAGTATCTTGGCGACAATCAAGGATCACAGCGGCCGTATCTATCGCGGCATCCAGGCCTTGCTCGTGATGAGCATCGCCGCCACCGGGCTTGCGGCTTTCGCGCTGACGGGGAACGCCTCCCGCGCAGGCGCGCTCGCGGTGTCGGTGACATCGACCTTAATGGCGCTTCTGGTGCTGATGTATATGCGCTCGAGCGTCGTCCAGCGCCTGCAGTCGGCGGCGGATGCCGAGGCCGAGAAGCATCGCTTTCTCACCGTCGATGCCATGACCGGAGCCATGACCCGGCGCTATTTCATCGAAGCGCTGGGCGACTGGCTGGGCGGCTTGCGCAACCGCCGACAGGCAAGCCTGCTTCTGATCGACCTCGATCATTTCAAGCAGCTCAACGACACGTTCGGCCATCAGTTCGGCGATCTGGCGCTGGCGCATCTGGTCGCGGAAGCGCAGCGCATCTTCGAGGACGGGGTCATCGGCCGGCTCGGCGGCGACGAGTTCGGCATCATGGTTCCGCATGGCGACGTCGCCATTATCAGCAAGGACGCGCGCCGGCTGCTCGATGCGATGCGTGCCGGCAAGAGACATGAAGGCAAGATCATTCCCCTGTCGATCTCGGTGGGCGTCGCGCTCGCGCCGTTGCACGCTTCGAACGGCGCTGAATTGATGCTGCTGGCCGATCTCGCGCTCTACGAGAGCAAGGCGGGCGGCCGCGGCCGCATCACCGTTTTCGACGAGGAGATGCTGTCGGACAAACGCTATCGCCGGCTGGTGGAACGCGAGCTGCGCGCGGCGATCTATCTCGGCGAGCTGGAGCTGCACTACCAGCCGATCGTCGATCCCGACGGCTCGGTCGACGCGCTGGAAGGCTTGATCCGCTGGCGTCATCCCGTGCGCGGCTTGATCTCGCCGGCGGAATTCATCCCGATCGCCGAGCGCTCGACGCTGATCGACATGATCGGCGAATGGGTCTTCAAGCGCGCCTGCGCCGACATCGGGCATTTTCCCGGACGGCGCATCTCGATCAACGTCTCGGGCGAGCAGTTGAAGCGCGACGAGATCGTGACGATGTGCGACCGGATCCTGCGCGAAACCGGCCGGTCCGCCTCGCAGTTCATCATCGAGATCACCGAGACGGTGGCGACGGCCGCCACGTCCGAGGTCCTCAGGCGTCTCGAGGCGCTGCGCGGCCTCGGCTTCCACATTGCGCTGGACGACTTCGGCACCGGCCATTGCGGCTTCAACTATCTGAAGTCGCTGCCCATCGACAGCGTCAAGATCGACCGCTCCTACATCCGCAGCCTCGCCCATGACCAGGTGGCGCAGATCTTCGTTTCCGCGCTTGCCCAGATCGCCCGCATCCAGGATATCGCCATCGTCGCCGAAGGCGTCGAAACCGCGGAGGAATTCACCCTTGCCAGGACCGCCGGCTGCAGCCGCTTCCAGGGTTATTTCTTCGGCAAGCCGGCGCCGCGCGACAAGGCAAGCGCGTTGTGCGTCGCCGCTCGCGAGCCGCGTGCCCTCACAGCCTGACAAACAGGAAATGGCGGCCTGACGACCCCAAGCCGGCGAACATCCTATTTTTCTTGCCCTCCCGGCGAACCCGTGTGACGATGGCTTTGGGAAGGGGTGGATAAACCCCGCCCGCGACGGCCGAACAGGCCGGCCGCCGCTCTGCATAGGGTGCGATCGGACGCAAAACCGGTTTCCACTTTTGCTGATCGCTCTCTTGGGAAACGCCTGAGTGGAGGTCAGCCATGGGTACTCGCGCCGGAGGACGACGCACGGGACCGAAATGCATCGCCATAGTCGGTCCCTTCGCAAGCGGTAAGACGACACTTCTCGAAGCAATACTCGCCCGCACGGGCGCCATTCCCCGCCAGTCACCCGTTTCATCGGGCAACACCGTCTCCGATCATTCGCCAGAGGCCCGCGCTCACGCCATGAGCGTCGAGGCGACCTTCGCCACCACCGATTTCATGGGCGAGCAGATCACCTTCGTCGACTGCCCCGGTTCCATCGAATTCGCTTTCGAGGCCGAACCCGTGCTTGCCGCCTGCGACCTCGCAGTCGTCGTCGCCGAGGCTGACGAGAAGAAGATCCCGGCGCTGCAGCTCATCATGCGCAAGCTCGACGATCTCGCCATTCCGCGCATCCTGTTCCTCAACAAGGTCGACAAGGCGGTCGCCGGCGTGCGCGACACGCTGAAGATGCTGCAGCCGGCAAGTTCGGTGCCGCTGTTGCTGCGCCAGATTCCGGTGCGCAAGGACGGTGTCGTCATCGGCTCGATCGATCTGGCGCTGGAGCGCGCCTACATCTACCGCGAATATGCCGAAAGCCAGGTCGCCGAAATCCCGAACGACGACAAGGCGCGCGAGCTGGAAGCGCGTTTCTCCATGCTGGAGACGCTCGCCGACCATGACGATCACCTGATGGAGCAGTTGCTGGAGGAGATCGAGCCGCCGAAGGATGCGATCTTCGACGATCTCTCGGCCGATCTGCGCGCCGGCGCGGTGACGCCGGTGTTGATCGGCACCGCCGAGAAGGGCAACGGCGTGCTGCGCCTGTTGAAAGCCATCCGCCACGACGCGCCGGACGTCGAGGCAACGCGGAAGCGCCTCGGCGCGCCGGACGGCCAGACGGTTGTGCAGGTGATGAAGACCATCCACACCGCGCATGGCGGCAAGCTTTCGGTGTCGCGCGTGCTCTCGGGCCAATTGGCCGACGCGGCCGAGCTCTTCCTTTCCAATGGCGATACGGCGAAGGTCTCCGGCATCTACAAGATGCTCGGCAAGGACCAGTCGAAGCAGACATCCGCCACGGCGGGCGACACGGTCGCGCTCGGCAAGCTCGACAACGTCAAGACCGGCCAGACGCTGAGCTCGGCCAAGGGCGGCATCCGCCCATTGGTCACGTTGGAACCGCCGCAGCCGGTCTTTGCCTTCGCGCTTCGCCCCAAGGAGCGCAAGGACGAGGTCAAGATGTCGGCGGCGATCCAGCGGCTTGCCGAGGAAGATCCATCGCTCAACCTGCGCCACAACCAGGATTCCGCCGAAACCGTCCTGTCGGGCCACGGCGAAATGCATCTGCGCGTGGTGCGCGAGCGCCTCGAGGGCAAGAACCAGATCCCGATCGAGGGGCATGCACCGGCGGTGCCTTACCGGGAGACGATCCGCAAATCGGCGCAGCAGCGCGGCCGCCACAAGAAGCAATCCGGCGGCCACGGCCAATTCGGCGACGTGGTGATCGAGATTAAGCCGCTGCCGCGCGGTTCCGGCTTCCAGTTCTCCGACACCATCACCGGCGGCGTGGTGCCGAAAACCTACATCCAGTCGGTCGAGACCGGCATTCGCGACTATCTGAAGACAGGCCCGCTCGGCTTCCCGGTCGTCGACGTCGCGGTCAATCTGTCGGACGGCTCCTACCATGCGGTCGATTCCTCCGACATGGCCTTCCAGATGGCGGCGAAGCTGGCGATGAAGGAAGGCATGGCGGCCTGTTCGCCGGTTCTGCTGGAGCCGATCATGAAGGTCGAGATCGTCACGCCCTCCGACGCGACCTCGAAGATCATCGCGCTGATCCCACAGCGGCGCGGCCAGATCCTCGGCTATGATGCAAGGCCCGACTGGCCCGGCTGGGACGTCGTCGAGGCGACCATGCCTCAGGCCGAAATCGGTGACCTGATCATCGAGCTGCGCTCGGCGACCGCCGGCGTCGCCAGTTACAAGGCTGCTTTCGACCATATGGCCGAGCTGACCGGCCGGCTCGCCGACGAGGCGATGAACGCCAACGGCAAAGCCGCCTAGCAGGTCGGCCTGCCTGAGCGACTGCGTTGATGAAATGAAAACGGCGTCCGGATGATCCGGACGCCGTTCCTATTGCGGACCGTTTTCCTGGGAGGCAACGGCTGGTCCGCCGCATCCGGAAAAATGGTTCGGACGCGGTGCTTGCCTGAGCCCGGTCTTTCGAGTGATGCCCCCATCTCCCGAACCGACCAACCGCGTCCTATCGTCTACTTAAACCATAGAGTGCGTTTGCGGCATGTTACCCGATGTTACATGTCACCGTTACGTGGTGGATCCGGTCGTTTTTTTGCCGGCCCGAAGGCGCGCAGGCAACAAAAAAGCCGGATCAATAAAGATCCGGCTGAGTTTGATTGGAAGTGCCGATTAAGGCTAACCTCCAGAGGGGAACACTCGAGGGCGCTAATGGGAGGAGAACGCGCCCCGGAGATGTGACTATATATGTGCTCATCATGCCCAAGAAACAAGCATCTATTTTGCAACACACGCATGCAAAAAGACGCAGGCTGTGGTCCAACCTATTCCCGGAACCCGTAGGACCAGAAAAATCGCCAATTCCGGCGCGTTTCCGGCCCTAAAGCTACTGCTTAAATGCAAAATCGAGCCGATTTTGCTCGGAAATATGTGATCCAGCGAAATGATGCCGATTTCGGCAAGCCGAGTTTATTTTTACGGCAGGAGACCGATGATGCGAACTTTTTCAGCAATCGCCGGCAGCGCGCTGTTCCTTGTCGTTGCGCCCGGCGTTGTTGCCGGCCTGGCGCCGTGGCTCTTGACCGACCACTATCGCAACCCGCTATCGGTTCTGCCGGGCTTCGTGCCTGGGGGCTCGCTTCTCGTGGTCGGAGCTGTCGCCGTCCTGCTTCATGCCTTTGGCCGTTTTGCCCTCGAGGGCCTGGGCACGCCCGCTCCCGTGGCACCGACCGAGAAACTGGTCGTTGGCGGCATCTACCGCCATGTGCGCAACCCCATGTACGTGGCCGTGCTGACGATCATCCTTGGCCAGGCGCTGATCTTTTCGAGCTGGGCGGTGCTGGTCTACGGCCTCATCGCCGCGGCGGCGATGGTCTCCTTCGTCAAGATCTATGAAGAGCCGACGCTGGCCAGCCGCTATGGCGAAGAATACGAGGTCTACCGCCGCGCCGTCCCCGGCTGGCTGCCGCGCATCACACCCTGGCGCGGGCAGTAGTCTCGGCCGGCCGTTTCAATAGGACCAGCTGCGCGCCTTGGCGATGATAAAATCGCGGAACACATGCAGTTTCGCCTGGTTCTTCATCGCGTCGGGATAGGCGAAATAGGTATCGAAGGACGGCACCTCGGTCTCCGGCAGCAGCTGCACCAGGTTCGAGTCCTTGTTGATCACATAGTCCGGCAGCATGGCGATGCCGGCGCCGCCCTGCACCGCCCGCTTGATCGACAGGATGTCGTTGATCTGCAGCGTCGGCACACGCTGCGCGCCCTCGAAATCGCCGACCGTCTCCAGCCAGTTCAGCTCCGACAGATGCGAAGGCACTGGCACGCCGAAAGTGACGATGCGGTGGTTCCTGAGTTCGGCGATCGAGGCCGGCCTGCCGAACTTGGCGATATAGGACGGCGCCGCGTAGAGGTGGAAATGCACCGTGAACAGCCGGCGCTGGATGAGGTCGGGCTGTTGCGGCTGGCGCAGCCGGATCGCGCAATCGGCCTGGCGCATGGTGAGGTCGAGCTCCTCATTGGCGAGGATCAGCTGCAGGCTGATCTCGGGATAGAGCTCGATGAATTCCTGCACCCGTTCGGTCAGCCAGCCGGCACCGAGACCCACCGTGGTCGTTACCCTGAGCACGCCCGACGGCCGGTCCTTGGTCTCGGTCAGCCGCGTCTTGATGGTTTCCAGCTTCATCAGCACGTCATGCGCCGTGCGGAACAGCATCTCGCCCTGCTCGGTCAGCACCAGGCCGCGCGCATGGCGGTGGAAGAGTGCCACGCCGACGTCATGCTCCAGCGCGCTGACCTGCCGCGAAATAGCCGATTGCGACAGATGCAGCGTCTCGGCGGCATGGGTGAACGACCCAGCCTCCGCCGCTGCGTGAAATACGCGTAATTTGTCCCAGTCCAGCGCCATGATTCCCCTCGCGTTGCTTTTGGCGTCTGAATGAAAAATCAGGCTTTTAAACGGCTTCTTTCAGCCGATCTGTCATTCCGCCGCTTCGCGGTGAACCTCGATGCCCGCCAGATATTTTTCCGCCTCGAGCGCCGCCATGCAGCCAAGCCCCGCCGCTGTCACCGCCTGGCGGTAGACATCGTCGGTGACATCGCCGGCGGCAAACACGCCGGGCACGTCGGTGCGGGTCGAATCCGGCGCGGTCCACAGATAGCCGTTCGGCTTCTGCTTCAGCTTGCCGGCAAAGAGCTCGACCGCCGGCGCATGGCCGATCGCGACGAACACGCCGTCGACCGGCAGCTTCGATTCCTGGCCGGTCACGACGTTGCGCAGCGTCAGGCCTTCAACGGACGGCGGCAGCGGCGCCTTGCCCGGACGTCCGGTGATCTCATCGACGACCGTGTCCCAGATGACGCGGACATTGTCCTTCTTGAGCAGCCGCTCGCGCAGGATGCGCTCGGCGCGGAAATCGCTGCGCCGGTGGATGACGGTGACGCTCTTGGCGAGGTTCGACAGATAGAGCGCTTCCTCGACCGCGGAATTGCCACCGCCCACCACCGCGACATCCTTGCCGCGATAGAAGAAGCCGTCGCAGGTGGCGCAGGCCGAAACGCCGAAGCCCATGAAAGTCTGCTCCGACGGGATGCCCAGCCACTTGGCCTGCGCGCCGGTGGCGATGATCAAGGCGTCCGCGGTATAGACCGTGCCGGAATCGCCGATGGCGCGGAACGGCCGCACGTTGAGGTCGACCTCGGTGATGATGTCGTTGATGATGTCGGTGCCGACATGCTCGGCCTGTTTGAGCATCTGCTCCATCAGCCAGGGGCCCTGGATCGGATCGGCGAAGCCGGGATAGTTTTCGACATCCGTGGTGATCATCAATTGGCCGCCCTGCTGCAGGCCGGCGACCAGCATCGGCTTCAGCATGGCGCGGGCGGCGTAGACCGCCGCCGTGTAGCCGGCCGGGCCGGAACCGATGATAAGAACGGGCGCATGTTTGGTGTTCATGAAAAGTCCCCTGCGGCGCGCAGCCGTGGTTTGTCGCGCGTAATGTAAGTGTTGCCCGGGAGACCAGCAAGGCAAGTTGGCCTTCGTCCCCGGAAAGCTTCGCGCCATGCATATCGGGCAATATCGCCGCCCGTCATGAACGCGCGTCACTCAGGAGTACGCGTGGCCCGGGATCACCGCATGCATCAAAACAAGGAGAAAATCATCGCAAAGCTATGGCCTCTTACGCGAAACCAAATTACAAAATCGCGAAAGATTCTTGCGCGAAAGCCCTTCATGCCGCTGAAAGCCGATCTCGACGCCATCGATTGGAAGATCCTGCGCGAGTTGCAGGGTGACGGACGCATGACCAATGTCGAATTGTCCAGCCGGGTCGGCATCTCGGCGCCGCCTTGCCTGCGCCGCGTCAGGCGGTTGGAAGAAGCCGGCATCATCCGCGGCTACCGTGCACTCTTGAACGCGCCGGCGCTCGGCATGGATGTGGTGGCCTTTTGCCTGATCGGCCTGCATCACCAGGCCGACGCCGAGCTGAAAACCTTCGCCGAGCGCACGCGCGGCTGGCCGATCGTCCGCGACGCCTGGATGGTTTCGGGCGAATCCGACTTCCTGCTGCACTGCGTGGCGAGCGACCTCGGCACCTTCCAGACCTTCGTCATCGAGGAACTGGCTTCGGCACCGAATGTGGACACTGTGCGCACCGCCTTGACCATCCGCCGCGTCAAGGACGAGGGGTTGGTAGCCTTTCCAACTTGATGCATGTCGCCCAGAAGTGTGCAGCGGTTCTGGGACAACGACATGCATCAAAACAAAGGCTTAAAGCGCGTCGCCTGAATCCCGTTTCAGCGCGACGCGCCTTAATGTACCGGTTTCCGGAAAATCACCCGCAAAGACAACAGGCTTAGCTCCAGGCTTTGAATCAACTTGCGATCAGAGCGATCGTATCGTCGTCAGCAGGTCCTCAAGGTCATGAGCGCCGCGCAACGGCGAAACCGAAAGCCCGCTTATCGTCGAACCTTCGCCGTCGACCAGCCACCCGCGCTTGAGGCCGGCGCGCTGGCCGGCTTCCATATCGGCCGGCTTGTCGCCGACGATCAGCGACCGCTCCAGATCGAGGCCGAGCTGGCGGCCTGCCTCCAGCAGCATGCCAGGATTGGGCTTGCGCATCGGGTGATCGGCAATCGCCAACGCGCCCCTGCCGGCCTCGTGGTAGGCGCAGGCAAGCACCATATCCACGAAAGCGTTCTTTTCGCTCAGCAGGTCGAGCACCCGCCCGTTGACCCGGGCGAACGCGTCCCAGCCGAAATAGCCGCGCGCGATGCCGGACTGGTTGGTGACGACAATGACCGGAACGCCGTGCTGGTTCGCGGCCTCGATGACCGGCGCGATGCCGTCGCGCAGTTCCATCGCCGCCGGGTCGTCGGGATAGCCGGTATCGACATTGATCGTGCCGTCACGATCGAGGAACAGCGCCGGCCGGCCGGCTGGAAACTCAGTGGAGCCGATCCGCTCGACCCACAGGCCGGGCTCCGCAAGCGGAAAGCCTGCGCTCTCAGCCATTGCTGAGGCGCGCTTCGACCGCTTCGCACAGATAATGGTAGAGGCACAGGTGCCCCTGCTGGATGATCGGCGTCGAGGTCGACGGCACGTTGAGCAGGATGTCGGTCAGCGGCTTCAGCTTGCCGCCGGTCTCGCCGGTCAGGCTGATCACCGTCATGCCCATCGCCCGCGCCCGCTCGGCGGCGGCAAGGATGCTCGGCGAATTGCCGCTGGTCGAGATGGCGAGCAGCACCGCGCCTTCCGATCCATGCGCCTCGACCTGGCGAGAGAAGACGGTGTCGAAGCCGTAATCGTTGCCCCAGGCGGTCAGCACCGCGGCATTGGCCGGCAGCGCGATGACGTTGTAGGCCTTGCGCTCCTTGAGGAAGCGGCCGACCAGCTCGCCGGCGATGTGGATGGCGTCGCTCGCCGAGCCGCCATTGCCGCAGATCAGCAGCGCCTTGCCTTGCGAAAGCGCCGTCACCACGGTGCTCACCGCGCGCTCCATCTCGCCGGTGAGATCGCGCTCGACCATCGCCGTGATCGCCGCCGCGGAGCGGACCAGATAGTCGTTCAGTTCGGACATGGAACCCTCAGTTTGCGGCGCGCATCTTGCCGATCGTGTTGGTCGTGCTTTTGCCGGCGACGAGGTCGACCAGCACCACGCGCCCGCCCGCCTTCTGCACGACATCGGCGCCGACAACGGTCTCGACCGTGTAATCCGCGCCCTTGACCAGGATGTCCGGCAGGAGCGCCTCGATGAGCTTGAGCGGCGTGTCCTCCTCGAAGACGACGACGGCGTCGACCGAGGCAAGTGCCGCCAGCACGCAGGCGCGGTCGTGCTGGTCGTTGACCGGGCGCCCCTCCCCCTTCAGCCGGCGCACCGAGGCGTCGCTGTTGAGGCCGAGCACCAGCCGGTCGCACTGGCTGCGCGCGGCATGCAGCAGGCTGACATGGCCCGCATGCAGGATGTCGAAACAACCATTGGTAAAGCCGACGGTCAGCCCCTCTTCCTTCCAGGCTGCGACCATCCTGGCCGCGGCGTTGAAATCGAGGATGGCGTCCTGGTGGCCGGTCGGCCCATGCGAGCGGAACAGCGCGCCGGACAGTTCCTCGACGTTGAGCCGCGCGGTGCCGCGTTTTCCCACCACGACGCCGCCAGCCGCATTGGCGATGACCGCCGCATGCACCCGATCGGCGCCGGCGGCGAGCGAAAGCGCGAAACTGGCGATGACCGTGTCACCGGCGCCGGAAACGTCGAACACTTCGCGCGCCTGGGTGGAGATGTGGCGGGCATCCTCGGCGGAGACCACGCTCATGCCCTTTTCGCTGCGCGTGGCGACGATGAACTGGAAATCATGCGCGGCGATCAAGTCGCGCGCCGCGGCCACGATCTCGTCGTCGCCGAACACCTTGCGCCCGACCGCCTCGCCGAGCTCCTTGCGGTTCGGCGTCACCGCCGTGGCGCCGGCATAGCGCGCATAGTCGCGCCCCTTCGGATCGACCAGCACCGGCTTGCCGGCATCGCGGCAGATCGCGATCAGCTCGCCGGCGACGCCGTCGAGCAGGATGCCCTTGCCGTAGTCGGAGAGGATCACGATGTCGGCGCGGCCAAGCGCTGCCTGGAAATGGTCAATGAGCTTCGCCCGCTCGGCGGCCGTCAGCGGCTTGATCTCTTCCTCGTCGAAACGCAGCACTTGCTGGTTGAGCGCGCTGAAGCGACTTTTCGACGACGTCATGCGGCCCTCGCGCTGCAGGAGCCCGTCCGTGTCGACGCCGATCTCGCCGAGCATTCGCATCAGGTTGTTGCCGGCCTGGTCGGCGCCGATCACCGAAACGGGGATGGCGGCCGCGCCGAGCGAAACGATGTTGGAGACGACATTGCCGGCGCCGCCCATGTTCGCGGTCTCGCCCTTGCCGTGCAGCACGGGAATGGGGGCTTCCGGCGAGATACGCTCGATTACGCCGCTGACGAAGCGGTCGAGAATGAAATCGCCCACCACCAGCACGGTGACGTCGCCGAACCGGGCGATGGTGCGATGCAAAGGCTCGGGGGAAGGCGGATGGTGCTTGATCATCTCACTCGAAATATGCCTGAAGACGGCCGGACTTGATTAGATTTCAGCGCCGGAATTGTGGCGCAGGCTGCTCAAGGCGATGCCGATATACCGCAATTCGAACGAGCGCAACGGCAGGCCCGGCGCCGACTCCAGCCGAAGCCGGCTGCGCGATCAGCTCCTCTGCAGGGCGACGTGGACGCCGAGCCCAACCAGCACCGCCCCGCCCGCGCGCTGCATCAGCCGCTGCGCCCGGCCCGAACGTCGCAGCCGCGCAATCATCGCGCCGGCAAGGAAAACGCAAACGACGTCGGCGGACGAGAACATCAGATTGACGATGGTTCCAAGCACGACGAACTGCAGCCAGACCGGGAACGCCGCCGAGGCGTCGATGAATTGCGGCAGGAACGCCATGAAGAAGATCGCCGTCTTCGGATTGAGCACCTCGACGGTGATGCTTTCGAAAAAGGCGCGACGGGCCGATTTCCGCTCGATCAAGGGCAGAGCCGCATCGCCATCCGTCCGTTTGCGGAACATAGAGACGCCGAGCCAGATCAGATAGAGCGCGCCGACGAGCTTGACCGCCAGATAGAGCGGCGGCACCGCATGGAACAGGACGGACAGGCCGGCGGCGGCCGCGAAGACATGGAAATAGCCGCCGAGATGGATGCCGAGAGCCGCCGTCAACCCCGACCAGCGTCCGCGCGCCATCGTCTGCGCCGCGGCGTAGAGCATGGCGGGGCCTGGAATGTAGGCGAAGATCGCGGTGGTGGCGAAAAACGCGATGAGCAGTTCGGTCGACGGCATTTTTTGTCCTCTTGTCGGCAAAGCGTAGAGACCACGCCGAACAGACGTCTGGTTCAGTTCTTTGCGCTGGCTTGCGTCTCAGGAATCCCCCAAATTGGAAAACCCGAACGCTGCCACGAGCCGTTCGAAAGTTGGCGTATCCTGCCTTTCGCCGAATGGCCGGATAAGTTGCCAGATGTCCTCGCTATAGAGGAGCAGCATTTCTTCCGTAGCTGCAACGACCTCTATATCCCCCGGAGCCACGTAGAAAGAGATGCCCGAGACGCCGTCGGGAGAAAGCGGCGCGTAATGGACCCGAAATTCGCCGGTGCTGATTTGAATGCCATTCGTGGACGTCCCTTCATAGGGCTCAACAATTCGGCAAATGCGTCCGATAGATGACTGGCGCAACTCTTCGAACGGCTTTCCGCGGTTTTCGTTCGGCAGAGACGAAACCCTTACGTAAGACCCGACAAACACCGCAGTGCCTTGCCTATCGGTTGGCGTCGTCTCGGAAGAATCTCCTGTCATTCATCTGTCCTTGCTGCTGTCGGTCCGGCCTGCTTTATCGACACTCCCGCCCGCCTCCCCTATAAGGGCCGGAATTGGCAACGGAGCAAGGCTGAAAAGCATGATCATCGTCACGGGCGGCGCCGGCATGATCGGCTCCAACATCGTCGCCGCACTCAATGCCGAGGGCCATGACGACATTGTCGTCGTCGACGACCTCACCGACGGCCACAAGATCGCCAACCTCGCCGACCTCAAGATCGCCGACTATCTCGACAAGGACGAATTTCTCAGCCTGATCGAGGACGGCGCGCTCGGCCGCATCGAAGCCGTCTTCCATCAGGGCGCCTGCTCGACCACCACCGAATGGAACGGCAAGTTCATGATGGAGGTGAACTACGCCTATTCGAAGCGGCTGTTGCATGCCTGCCTGGCGCTACGCGTGCCCTTCCTCTATGCCTCGTCGGCTTCCGTCTATGGCGGCGGCAGCGAGTTTCGCGAGGAGCCCGACTTCGAGCGTCCGCTCAACGTCTATGCCTATTCGAAGAAGCTGTTCGATGACTATGTGCGCCGAACCGTCTTCGACACCGACCATTCGCAGGTCGCCGGCCTGCGCTATTTCAACGTCTATGGACCTCGCGAGGCGCATAAAGGCGCCATGGCCTCGGTCGCCTTCCATCTGTTCAACCAGGTCGAGCGTGGCGAAAACCCGAAACTGTTCGGCGCCTATGGCGAGTTCGGGCCTGGCGAGCAGAGCCGCGACTTCATCCACGTCGGCGACGTGGCCGAGGTCAATCTGTGGCTCTGGAAACGGGGTTCAAGCGGTATCTTCAACTGTGGCACCGGCCGCGCCCAGCCGTTCCGGGCGATTGCCGAGACGGTGATCGACACGCTGGGCAAGGGCGAGATTGAATTCATCCCCTTCCCCGACCATCTCAAGGGCAGCTACCAGAGTTTTACGCAGGCTGATATGTCCCGCTTGCGCGCGGCCGGCTACAATGGCCAATTCCGCACAGTCGAAACCGGCGTCAGGGACTATGTCGAATGGCTGAAGGCCCAACGATCCTCGTGATCGGCCCACGCTGGGTGGGCGACATGGTCATGGCGCAGTGCCTGTTTGCGGCGCTGAAGGAAAAGCATCCGACTGCGGCCATCGACGTGCTGGCGCCGGCCTGGGCGGCGCCCTTGGTCAAGCGCATGCCCGAGATACGCTGCCAGATCGACTTTCCGCTGATGCCCGGAGCGCTCGAATTCCGCAGCCGCAGGCGCTTCGGCCGCCTGCTGCGCGGCCGCTACGACATGGCCTATGTGCTGCCGGGAAGCTGGAAATCGGCCTTGATCCCGTTCTTCGCCCGCATCCCGCACCGCGTCGGCAATCTGCGCGAGATGCGCTACGGCCTGCTGACGGATGTCGTGCCGCTGCCCGAAGCCCTGAAACGGCGCACCGCGCGCGCCTATTTCGGCCTCGCGCGCGGCGGCACTTTTCGCGCGCCGCATCTTACCGTCGACAAGGCCAACCAGGCCGATCTGCTGGCGCGCTTCGGGCTGACCGGGAAGAAATTCGTGGCGCTCATGCCCGGCGCCGAGTTCGGCCCGGCAAAACGCTGGCCGAGCGACCACTATGCAGGGCTGGCCCGGGACATGATGGCCAAGGGCCTGGCCGTCGCGCTGCTCGGCTCGAAGAACGACGCCGACGTGACCGGCGAGATCGCAGCGCTTGCCCCGGGCGCCATCGACCTTGCCGGCAAGACACGCCTCGAGGACGCCATCGACCTGATCGCCGCGGCGAAGCTTGCTGTCTCGAACGACAGCGGGCTGATGCATGTGGCGGCCGCCGTCGGCACGCCGATCGTAGCCGTCTACGGTTCGACGTCACCGGAAAACACGCCGCCACTCAGCGAACGCTCCGAGCTGATCTGGCTGCATCTGTCCTGCTCGCCCTGCCACAAGAAGGTCTGCCCGCTTGGGCATCTCAACTGCCTGAAGACGCTCGATGTCGCCCGCGTCACCGCCGCCGCTGAGCGCTTGCTCAAGGTTCCAGCGGCCGCATGAAGGTGCTGATCGTCAAGACATCGTCGATGGGCGACGTCATTCACACCTTTCCCGCCGTCGAGGACGCGGTGCGCAACCGCCCCGACATAGATTTCGACTGGTGCGTGGAAGAGCCGTTTGCCGGGATCGTGGCGCTGCATCCGGCGATTAAGACTATCCACAAGGTTGCGATCCGGCGCTGGCGCAGGCGACTTCTCGACGGCGCCACATGGCGCGAGATGGCCGGACTGCGCAAAGCGCTCCGCGCCACCCGCTACGATCTTGTCATCGACGCGCAAGGCTTGCTGAAATCGGCGCTGGTCGCCATCCAGGCTGGCGCGCCGATCGCCGGCTTCGACCGGGCAAGCGTCCGCGAGCCTTCGGCAACGCTGTTCTACCAGCGCAAATACGCAGTGCCGCGCGACCTGCACGCCATCGAGCGCACCAGGCGGCTGTTCGGCCTGGCGCTTGGCTATCAGCCGGATTTGTCGACGCTCGAGTCAGGCATCGTGCCGCCGGCGGGCAGCCCACCCGGCATTGAAGGCAGAACGGCGTTTCTTTTGCACGGCACTAGCCGCGAAGACAAGAAATGGCCGGTCGAGGACTGGATCGAAACCGCGCGCCAACTGGCCGACCGGCAATTCGTGCCGGTGGTCACATGGTCGAACGAGGCGGAAAAGAAAGTGGCGCAAGCCATTGCCGGTGCCGTGCCGGGAACGGTGCTGGTTGCGAAATCGCCGCTCGCGGATGTCGCCGCGATTCTCGGCCGCTCGACGCTGGTCATCGGCGCCGACACCGGCCTCACCCACCTCGCCAGCGCCTTCGGCCTGCCGACCGTCGCCGTCTTCCTGGCGACGGAGCCGGGTCTCACCGGCCCGCGAGGGAAGTTTGCATCGACCCTGCTTGCGCCAGCCGGCGGCAAGATCACGCCAGCTGAGGTTGTGGCGGAGGCTGAGCGCCAGCTGGCGCTCAGATCAAACGCGCCAGCGTGAGGACCTTTTCAGAATTCGCTCTGGCGAGTCGAATGGCGTGGTTTTCGAGAACCGGCCTACGCCGGCCGTAGCCTTCATAGGACGGAGACCCTTATGAGGGCTTCGGCCGGCGAAGGCCGGAGCGGAGCGTACTTAAAGTACGTGAGCACCGGA
>NZ_JAVIIV010000045.1:0-19909 GCF_033977215.1 Mesorhizobium humile | reverse complement strand
GACCGCTCCAGACTTAAGCCGTCGCCGCTATTTTGCCTCTTGCCCAAGAGGGGCCGTCCATACATGACGAAACAACGGGCGTTTCCGGCTAATCACGGAGGTCTGCGGTCTCTGCCACAGTTAGCGTTAACGTGTTTTTCGCCCGTCGATGCTTTTCTGTCCGGACCATCCGACGAAGGAACATATGGGCAGCGCCGACTTCATACTGATGATCAACCTCGTCGTCGCCGGGCTGCTGGCGGCGGCATTCATGGCGGTTGCCGTCTATGGCACCGGGCGCGTGTCGGCGCGCTGGCTTGCCTTCAGCTACCTGCTCGGCATGGCCTATTTCGCCATCGAATTCAGTATCCCCGCCTTCGCGGACGCGCGGCTGCCGGTCGTTGCCGCCTTTGCCGTGTTCCTCGGCGCAACCGTCGCCTTCAACGGCGGGATCGCCCACAAATATGGTGTGAGGCCGCCCTGGTCGCCGATGCTGTGCTTCCTCGTCGTCGCCTCCGTCGCCGTCTATCTGGTGCAGGACCTGCCGCGCCACTCGCTGACGCGCATGATGGCCTACCAGCTTCCCTACGCCGTCATGCAGTTCACCGCGCTCGGCATCGTGTTGTCCTCGAGGCAAAGGCTCGCGCGGCTCGACCATCTGCTTGCGCTGGTGCTTGGCGCCAGCGCAGTGCAGTTCGCTTCCAAGCCGCTCATCGCCGGCGCACTGGGCGGCTGGGGCGCCAACCCGCAGGCCTATGTGCAGACCAGCTACGCGCTGGTCTCGCAATCGCTCGGCACCGTGTTCGGGTTGGCGCTGGCGCTGCTTGCCTTGGCCGTGCTGGTGCGCGACGCGCTCAACGAGGCGACCTCGAAATCGGAAACCGACACCTTGTCGCGGCTCTACAACCGCGGCGGCTTCGAACGCCATGCCGACCTTGCCATGCGGGATGCCGTCCGGCGCGGCGTGCCGGTGGCGCTGGTGATCGCCGATCTCGATTATTTCAAGAGCATCAACGACAGCTACGGCCATGCCTGCGGCGACCGCGTGATCGAGAGCTTCGCCGGTTTCCTGCGCGAAGCCGCGGCCGAACACCATGTCGCCGGCCGCATCGGCGGCGAGGAGTTCGCCATCATCCTGCCGGGCACCAATCTCGCCGCGGCGCGGCTGTTTGCCGAAGGCGCGCGCAACGCGTTCGGCGCCCTGCCGATCGATGGCCTGCCCGCCGAGCACCGCTGCAGCGCGAGCTTCGGCGTGGCCGAGCTTGCCGCCGATGAGGGTTTCGCCGATCTTTTGCGGCGCGCCGACGCAGCGCTCTACGACGCCAAGAATGCCGGGCGCGACTGCGTTCGCGTGTCAGGCGCGCTGCGGCGGCGCCAGGCGCCGACGATCTTCAACGGCAAGGGCTGAGATTAGGCATCTCGCCGTCGGAAAGCCCATACATATAGGAGCGGCCCTTCACCAGCACCGGCGGCTGGTAGCAGCCGGGCGAGCCGGGCTCGTCCGCATCGTCATAGACGACATCCGGCTGGCCGGCGCTGGTGAATTCGGAAAGCTTTTTCGCAAGCCTGCCCTCGCCGACGATGATGCGCTTGTAGCCGGCGGCGCTGTCGATGACGAGATTGCCGAAGGAATCGGCATAGACGCGGTCGTGATGGCGCAGGCCGGCTTCGGCCGGCGCGGCGATCGCCGTCACCAGCCCCGCCAGCGCAGCGGCGGCAAGGCTTGCCCGCACGGAATTCGAACGCATGTCGCTCTCCCTTGATCGGCGCGATCGCGCCTGGAATATGGTTCGAATCGGAAATTAACCCTTTCTTAACCTTTGTTAAGAGGCGGGCGGCTTTCGGCGCCGGTTCTTAAGGAACATGGTTAATTTTGAGCGGACCGGCTTCCCAGGAAACGGGCCGGTCGGGAGCTGCGCTGACTCCGGGTCAACTTGATCTCGTGGCGCCGCGTGGCTACAGCGGTCCACCACTTCACGGAAACGGCAACCGCCTATCTCTTTGTTTCGACGCGATTCCGGACGGAGGCTACGGCGAAGGCGCCGAGCCCAACCGCTCACACTTTTCCTGGAATTGCTGTAGCGTGCCGCGCACGAAAGGGCAGCTTATGAACTTTGGCCACACGGTTGGGGTATCGATCGCCATCCCGCTGCTTCTCGCGGCCGCGGCCTGCGTGCCGCAGGACGGTGCGCCGAAGGCGGCGAATGCCGCGCCGCCGCCTGCGGCTTCGCCTGCGCCGATCCAGCAGTCCGCCACGCCCGCCGCGGCGGTACCCACAGCGCCCCCGACCTCCGCGGCGGCCCCAGGATCTGCTACGGCCAAGACGCCCGCGCCGCCTGCCGCACCGCCAACCAAGATCGTCACCGACCTTACCGCGCCGCGGTCCGGCATCGGCACGGCCACCTACAGATGCGGCAATGGCGGCATGATCACCATCCAGAATGTGGGCAGCGCATTACGCGTCATGCGGCCCGATGGCTCGACCGAGGAGTTCGCCGCTTCGCCCGCCAACCAGAGCAGCCGCTACCAGGAAGCCGCGACGCATGACGCAATCGTGATCGACGGGCGCGAGGCGCTGGTGATGAAAAGAGGGTCGACGCCGCAGACCTGCAAACGCTGAGCTGCGACGAAGTTCGGTGAGGCCGGCCTGACCCGAATCTCGATGCACTCGGGCATCTCGTGGTCATCTGATTGCTGCACTGCAGCGAACGTTGCGCCGGCTTCGAAACAGCCGCTAATCGATTGAAGCGCGCGACGGCCAGTTTGTCAGACTAAATGATGTTTCCAAAACGATTTTCCGGCTTTGACGCGGTGCAAAAAGAGCATTAGAAACCGGCTGTCCGAAGCCATATGTGAGGGCGGCAAACGCCGCATCGCGGCTCCAGGATGCCGAACTGGGGGAGCCATGAGCAAATCACCAGCCACCCGCGCAATTGCCAGACGTGAACGACCGCTCTCGCCGCATCTGACGATCTACCGGCCGCCGATCACGATGACGATGTCGATCATCCATCGCATCACCGGCGGCGCGCTCTATTTCGGGACGCTGCTGGTGGCGGCGTGGCTGATCGCCGCTTCGAGCTCGCAGGCCGCCTTCGACGAGGTCAACTGGGCCTTCGGTTCCTGGCTCGGCCGGCTGGTTCTGTTCGGTTACACCTGGGCGCTGATGCACCACATGCTGGGCGGGCTGCGCCACCTCGTCTGGGACACCGGCGCGGGATTGGAAAAACACACGGCCTCGAAGATCGCCTGGGCGACGCTCGCCGGCTCGATCGTGCTGACGCTGCTGATCTGGATCGCCGGCTACATGGCGCGGGGAGCTTTCTGATGAGCGCGAACAACAACGATATGCGCACGCCGCTCGGCAAGGTGCGCGGCCTGGGCTCGGCACGCGAAGGCACGCAGCATTTCTGGCGCCAGCGGCTGACGGCGATCGCCAACATCCCGCTGCTGTTGTTCTTCGTCGGCTTCCTGATCGCGGTCAACGGCCATGGCTACACGGAAGTGCGGGCGTCGCTCGCCAATCCCTTCGTGGCGCTGGTGCTGGCGCTGGTGCTGATTTCCGGCCTCTACCACATGCGGCTCGGCATGCAGGTCATCATCGAGGACTATGTGCATGGCGAAGGCACGAAGCTGGCGCTGATCGCCCTCAACACCTTTTTCTGCGTTGCAGTCGGCGTCGCTTCGCTGTTTGCCCTGCTCAAACTCGCATTCGGAGGCTGAAGGCCTTGGCCAAGGATACAAGCAAGACGGCTTCCGCCTACACTTTTGTCGACCACAAATTCGACGTCGTGATCGTCGGCGCCGGCGGCGCCGGCCTGCGCGCCACGCTCGGCATGGCCGAGCAGGGATTGCGCACCGCCTGCATCACCAAGGTGTTCCCGACGCGCTCGCACACGGTCGCGGCGCAAGGCGGGATCGCGGCCTCGCTCGCCAATATGGGCCCGGACAACTGGCAGTGGCACCTCTTCGACACCGTCAAGGGATCGGACTGGCTGGGCGATATCGACGCGCAGGAATACATGGTGCGCGAGGCGCCCGCGGCGGTCTACGAGCTCGAGCATTACGGCGTGCCGTTCTCGCGCACCGAAGAGGGCAAGATCTACCAGCGGCCCTTCGGCGGCATGATGATGAATTTCGGCGAAGGCCCGCCGGTGCAGCGCACATGCGCGGCCGCCGACCGCACCGGTCATGCCATGCTGCACACGCTCTACGGCCAGTCGCTGAAGAACAATGCGCAGTTCTTCATCGAGTATTTCGCGCTCGATCTGATCATGGAACCGGACGGCACCTGCACCGGCGTCGTCGCCTGGAACCTCGACGACGGCACCATCCATCGTTTTTCGGCCAAGATGGTGGTGCTGGCGACCGGCGGCTATGGCCGCGCCTATTTCTCCGCCACCTCGGCGCATACCTGCACCGGCGACGGCGGCGGCATGGCCGCACGCGCTGGCCTGCCGCTGCAGGACATGGAGTTCGTGCAGTTCCATCCGACCGGCATCTACGGCGCCGGCTGCCTGATCACCGAGGGTGCGCGCGGCGAAGGCGGCTATCTCGTCAACTCCGAGGGCGAGCGCTTCATGGAGCGCTACGCGCCGTCGGCAAAGGACCTTGCCTCGCGCGATGTAGTGTCGCGCTGCATGACCATGGAGATACGCGAGGGGCGCGGTGTCGGTCCGAAGAAGGACCATATCTTCCTGCACCTCGACCATCTCGATCCGGCCGTGCTGCATGAGCGGCTGCCGGGCATTTCGGAATCGGCCAAGATCTTCGCCGGCGTCGACCTCACCAAGGAGCCGATCCCGGTGCTGCCGACGGTGCACTACAATATGGGCGGCGTGCCGACCAATTACTGGGGCGAGGTGCTCAACCCAACGGCCGAAAATCCCGATCGCGTGTCACCCGGCCTGATGGCGGTCGGCGAGGCCGCCTGCGCCTCGGTGCATGGCGCCAACCGGCTGGGCTCCAACTCGCTGATCGACCTCGTCGTGTTCGGCCGCGCGGCGGCGATCCGCGCCGGCCAGGTTATCGACCGCAAGTCGGCGATCCCCGCGCCCAACGAAGCTTCGGTCGAGAAGATCATGGACCGTTTCGACCGGCTGCGGCACGCCAACGGCCCGACGCCGACGGCCGTGCTGCGGGAGAAGATGCAGAAGGCGATGCAGGAAGACGCCGCGGTGTTCCGCACGCAGGAATCGCTGGAGAACGGCTGCAAGCGCGTTTCGCAGATCTGGGGCGAGCTGAAGGACATCAAGGTCACCGACCGCTCGATGATCTGGAATTCCGACCTGGTCGAGACGCTGGAGCTGGAAAACCTGATGGCCAACGCCATCACCACGGTCTACGGCGCCGAGGCCCGCAAGGAGAGCCGCGGGGCGCATGCGCGCGAGGATTTCTCCGCCCGCGACGACGCCAATTGGCGCAAGCATACGCTGGCCCATCTGAGCGAAGACGGCAAGGTGACGCTCACCTACCGGCCGGTGCACACAGAACTGCTGTTGGCGGAAAAGGACGGCGGCATCAACCCGGCCAAAATCGCGCCGAAGGCCAGGGTGTACTGATCATGGCGCTCGCGGCCACCGGATATTCCGGCACGCCCCTTCCGGCCAAGCTCGGCCTGAAGGACGGCATGGTGGCCGCCTTCATCGCGCTGCCGCCGGAGCTCGATGGACTGGCTGAAGCCGTCTCCTTTGCCGGAGTAGATCGGCTGTCCAAATGGGCGGCGCTCTCGGGTCGCCAGAAATACGATGCCGTGCACGCCTTCACCCGGCAGCGCGCCGAGATCGAGGACGGCCTTGCCGGCATCGAGACGGCGATCAAGCGCGACGGCATGGTCTGGGTCTCCTGGCCGAAGAAGGCCTCGAAAGTGCCGACCGACGTCACCGAGGACGTGATCCGGTCAGAGGCGCTGAAGCGCGACCTGGTCGACGTCAAGGTCGCCGCCGTGAACGAAATCTGGTCCGGGCTGAAGCTCGTCATCCGAAAGGACCGCAGGTAATGGTCGAACTGACACTTCCCAGGAATTCGAAGGTCGAGCAGGGCAAGACCTGGCCGAAGCCGGAGGGCGCGACGAACCTGCGCGAATACCGCATCTACCGCTGGTCGCCGGACGATGACGAAAACCCGCGCATGGACACCTATTTCGTCGACATGGACGATTGCGGGCCGATGGTTCTCGACGCGCTCTTATGGATCAAGAACAAGATCGATCCGACGCTGACGCTGCGCCGCTCCTGTCGCGAAGGCATCTGCGGCTCCTGCGCCATGAATATCGACGGCTCGAACACGCTGGCCTGCACCAAGGGCGTGGAGGACATTTCCGGCGCGGTGAAGGTCTATCCGCTGCCGCATATGCCGGTGATCAAGGATCTCGTACCGGACCTCACCAATTTCTACGCCCAGCATGCCTCGATCGAACCCTGGCTGAAGACGGTCTCGCCGACGCCGGCCAAGGAATGGCTGCAGAGCCATGAGGACCGCGAGAAGCTCGACGGGCTCTACGAGTGCATCCTGTGCGCCTGCTGCTCGACATCCTGCCCGAGCTACTGGTGGAACGGCGATCGTTATCTCGGCCCGGCCACCCTGCTGCAGGCCTATCGCTGGCTGATCGACAGCCGCGACGAGGCGACCGGCGAGCGGCTCGACAACCTCGAAGATCCGTTCCGGCTCTATCGCTGCCACACCATCATGAACTGCGCGCAGACTTGTCCCAAGGGCCTCAATCCCGCCAAGGCGATCGCCGAGATCAAGAAGATGATGGTGGAGAGAAGGGTCTGAGGCGAAGGCTGTTCGCTCGCGATAACCTTGAACGCAGCTATCCTTCGCGCCCCCTCTGGCCTGCCGGCCATCTCCCCCGCTTGGGGGGAGATTGGCTGTCATCGCGGCTTTCGCCAATCTGCAGGCTTGAAGGATGAGGTGCCGTCGGCGAAGCTGCTGATCTCCCCCCAAGAGGGGGAGATGTCCGGCAGGACAGAGGGGGGCGCTGTCCCGCCGACTTCAAAAGGATAGGCAACTCTCATGACCGATCTCCCCATCCTCTCTCCTGTCGAAGCGCGCGTGCTGGGCTCGCTGATCGAGAAGAAGGAGCTGACGCCGGACGTCTATCCGCTGACGCTGAACGGCGCGCATCAGGCCGCCAACCAGAAGACCGCGCGCGAGCCGGTGATGGCGCTGGAATTGACCGAGATCAGGCGGGCGCTGAGCACGCTCGAGCAGAAGGGCCTGGTGCGCCAGGCCTTCGCCTCGCGGGTCGAGCGCTACGAGCACCAGATGGCACAGCGTTTTTCGCTGACCACGCCGCAGATCGCGGTGATCGGCCTCTTGCTGCTGCGCGGCGCGCAGACCGCGCATGAATTGCTTGCCCGCTCGGAGCGCATGGCGCGCTTTGCCTCCATCGAGGAGCTTCGCGACAATCTCGACCTGATGATCGGCCGCCGCCCGCCGCTGATCCAGCTGCTCGAACGCGCGCCGGGTCAGCGCGAGGAGCGCTACGTGCATTTGCTGAGCGGGCCGGTCGAGGCGGCGGCGGTGGCAGTCGCACCGTGGCAGTCGGCGGCGACGTCTTCGGATAGCGATCTTGAGGCGAGGGTCAGGGTGCTGGAGGACGAGGTCG
This sequence comes from Mesorhizobium humile, assembly GCF_033977215.1. NCBI lineage: Bacteria > Pseudomonadati > Pseudomonadota > Alphaproteobacteria > Hyphomicrobiales > Phyllobacteriaceae > Mesorhizobium > Mesorhizobium humile. The sequence goes on along the minus strand of NZ_JAVIIV010000045.1, from coordinate 12,318 downwards.
CGGCGCTGAAGGCGAGGATCGAGGCGCTGGGGCTGTAAGCCCCCGGAGACGCTGGCGCGAGGCCCCCCTCTCTGTCCTGCCGGACATCTCCCCTCAAGGGGGGAGATTGGCAGCTTCGGCGCCGGCATTCCGCTTACGGCGTTGGAGATTGGCGAAAGCTGGCGTGACATCCAATCTCCCCCCTTGAGGGGGAGATGCCCGGCAGGGCAGAGAGGGGGGCGAAGGAACTCTGCCCCTCAAAATGAAACGCAAGTCACCCCAACCTGGCGTCCAACGATACCTTGATGGCGCCGAGCGCTTTCGAGACCGGGCATTCGGCCTTGGCCTTCTCGGCCAGTTCCTTGAATTTCGCCGCGTCGATGCCGGGCACCTTGCCGACCAAAGTGATGGCGCTGCCGGTGATGCCGGTGCCGGGCACCAGCGTCACCACGGCCTTGGCGTCGAGCTCGGCGGCCGGCGTGCCGTTCTCGGCCAGGAAGTGCGACAGCTGCATGGCGTAGCAGCCGGCATGGGCTGCGGCGATCAGCTCTTCCGGGTTGGTGCCGGATTTGCCGCTCTCGCCCTCGAAACGCGCCTTGAACGAATAGGGCGTGCCCTTCAAGGTGCCGCTCTGGGTGTCGAGCGTGCCTTTGCCCTCTTTCAGATTGCCTTTCCAGACGGCGTTTGCGGTGCGGTCCATGGAATTTCCTCCTGGTCTGTCGGGGTTCTCGCCGGCGGGCGCCGACGTTCCCGGGAACTATAGCGCGGGCGCGGCGGAAGACCATCCACGGCCTGGTATGATTGTGTTTCAGAAAACTCGCGAGAAAAATGCGCGTGCAAAAATGTCGACTTCCCGTCGGCCCGACCGTCCTGCGGGCGGCCACTTGCGGCCGATGGAGATTAAGGATGGACAATCTGTTTCTTGCGATCTGGGGAAGGCCGGGGCGAAAAGCCATGCGACTTGAAGAGTTCTGGCTGGATCCGCCGGCACTCGGCTTCGGCCGGCTGGCGGCGGCCATCGCCATCATCGGCGTCGCGGCATGCCTGCTCGATCATGCGGCGACGGCCGGCAAAACCGACACCGTCGCCTTCGCCCCCTATGACGCGTCAATGAAAGGAAGCTCGAAATGAAATATGTCTTGCTGGTCTATGGCGAGGAGAAGAACCTTTATGCGCTGACGCCTGAGCGCGCGGCCAAGCTCGATGCCGACTCGCTCGGCTATGACAGGGAGCTCGACCGGCAAGGCAAGCTGGTCATCGCGCAGGCGCTGCAGTCGGTGAAGACATCGAAATCGCTCCGGCGGCGCAAGGGCAAGGCGCTGGTGACCGACGGGCCGTTCGCCGAGACCAAGGAGCAACTGCTCGGCTTCGTCATGGTCGAGGCGACGGACCTTGCCGAAGCGCTGAAGATCGCCGAGGGCATCCCGCTGGCCGAGCTCGGGACGGTCGAGGTGCGGGCTATCTATGACATACCGGGTTCGTGATGCCGGCCTAAAGCGCGTCGCGTGAAAACGGATTCACACAACGCGCTTTAGGTGTTTGTTTGATGCATGTCGTCATCGCAAAACCGAGGTCACTTTTGCGCGACATGCCTTAGGCGGTTGCGGCGGGATGTTCAGCTTTTCTTCATCAGTCGCAACCGTTGCGTGTTGAAGCGGGGCCGCGCTTCTCTTATCGTCGCCGCGATTTCGGGGGAATTCGGCATGCCTTTCCTGATCGCCATTCTCGGCCTGCTCGGAGCGGCCGCCATCTGGTGGTACCGGCTGAAATATATGAGCGACGCCGCGCGCGAGGTCGCCGATGTCGTCGGTCGCGTCCAGGGCAACATCCGCCGCAAGAAATTGCGCAACCAGGCCGCGCTCTCGCCGCTGACCGCGATCGACGATCCGGTGGTGGCGGCGGCGACGCTGATCACCGCGATCGTCGCGGAGCACGGTCCGATCCTGCCGCAGCGCGAGGCCGTCATCCGCGAGGTGATCGCGCAGATCGCGGAAGGCCCAAAGAAGACCGATGAGGCTGTCGTTTACGCCAAATGGGCGGCCGCGCAGGTCGACGACACGACGATCGTTATCGACAAGCTGGCGCCGTTCCTGCGCGAACGCCTCGATCCGCATGAGCGCGACGACCTGCTCAGGATGCTGAACCGGGTTGCGCAAGGCGGCGGGCAGAGCTTGAAGATCGCCGACCAGCGGATGCTGAGGTTGCGGCAGAAGCTGGGGTTCGAGGTTAATTAAGGGCGCTCGTTAGCGGATCATATGCCTTGGTGGTTGACCGAAACGGCCTATCGCCTCGTCATTCTCGGGCTTGACCCGAGAATCCATGCCGTGACTTCGAACGTGGGGTGCGGCGGAGCAGAAATTCTGCATCGTCGCAGCGCTTATAGGTAACGGAATGGATTCTATGGTCTGCGCCGCGTCGCTTCGCTCCTTGCTCCGCCATAGAATGACGACTGGACAGGCGCTGCGGCCAATCGGGCGCTAGATCGCCTCGCCCTTCAGCAGCCTTGGCGTGTCGCCGGACAGGCCCGAGGCCTGGCGGATGAAGAAATCCTTGAGCCTTGGCATGCGCTCGACCAGGCCGAGGCCGAGGTCGCGCGCGGCGCGCAGCGGGCCGATGTCGTTGGAGAACAGCCGGTTCAAGACGTCGGTGGTGACGCCCATCTGCAGCGTGTCGAAGCGGCGCCATTGCTGGTAGCGTTCGAGCACGTCGAGCGCGCCGATGTCCTGGCCGAGCCGGTCGGCCTCGACCACGACTTCGGCGAGCGCGGCGACATCCTTGAAACCAAGATTGAGGCCCTGGCCGGCGATCGGGTGGATGCCGTGCGCGGCGTCGCCGGCGAGCGCGAAGCGCGGCGCGACGAAGGCGCGGGCCAGCGTCAGGCCGAGCGGCCAGGCGCGCGGCTTGTCGGCGACGCTTATTTCGCCGAGCTTCAGGCCGAAGCGCTGCTCCAGATCGTGCTCGAAAACGAACTCGTCGCCCGCGACCAGCGCCTTGGCATCTTCCGTGCGCTCCACCCAGACGATCGACGAGCGGTTGGTTCCATCCTTGTCCGGCTTCAGCGGCAGCGTCGCGAAAGGACCCGCGGGGAGGAAATGCTCTTCGGCGCGGCCATTGTGCGGACGCTCATGCGCCACCGTGCAGACGATGCCGGACTGGCCGTATTCCCATTTGACCGTCTTGATGCCGGCCATGTCGCGCAGTTTCGAGTTGACACCGTCGGCGGCGATCAGCAGCCGCGCCTTCAGCGTCGCGCCGTCCGCCAGGTGCACGGTGATGCCGGCGCCGTTCACATCGAAGGCGCTGACCGCCATGCCTTCGATGAGATCGATGCCGAGCTTTTCGGCGCGGCGGCGCAGCGCGCCGTTCAAGTCTCGGTTGGCGACCATGTGGGCGAAAGGCTCGCCGGGCGCCACCTCGCCGTCGAAGGTCAGGAACACCGGACGCACCGGATCGGCGGCGCGCGAGTCGGTGATGATCATCTCGGTGATCGCCTGCGCTTCCGGCGCGATCTCCTCCCAGACGCCGAGCTGCTCCAGCATCCGGCTGGCGGCGGCCGCGATGGCCGAGGCGCGGCCGTCACGCCGCCAGACGCCGGCTGGCGCCGCGTCGACGACGGCGACGGCGAGGCCCGGCCGTGCCTGCTTCAGCGACACGGCCGCGGTGAGGCCGACATAGCCGGCGCCGGCGATGAGCACGTCGAGCGGCGCCTCGCGCTTTCCATCGGCGCCTGTTGCGTCCGGCTTGCGGTCGACCATGGCATCATCCTTTCACGGCTTCGGCCGGCCGCCGCTTGCGGCCTTGACTGCCCGCACGTCCTGTCCGAAACCGGCCATGGCACATCCTCGAAGGATTTCAAACATGACAGCGGCCATGGACGAGCTTCTCGACATTCTCGACCTCGAGCAACTCGAACACAATCTGTATCGTGGTCGCAGCCCCAAGGTCGACTGGCAGCGCGTCTTCGGCGGCCAGACCATCGCCCAGGCGCTGGTCGCCGCGCAGCGCACCGTGGAGCCCGAGCGCCACGTGCATTCGCTGCACGGCTATTTCATGCGGCCCGGCGACACCAAGCTGCCGATCGTCTACGAGGTCGACCGCATCCGCGACGGCGGCTCCTTCACCACGCGCCGGGTCGTGGCGATCCAGCATGGCCAGGCGATCTTCTCGCTGGAGGCCTCGTTCCAGCAGGACGAGGTCGGGCTGGAGCACCAGATGCCGATGCCGCGCGACGTGCCGGAGCCGGACACGCTGCTCACCCAGCCCGAACTGCTCGGCAAATTCGGCGAGGCGGTGCCGGAAGGCATCAGGCGCTACTGGGAGCGCGACCGGCCGATCGAGATGAAGCCGGTGATGCTGAAGCACTACACGAGCCGCGAAAAGCTCGATCCGCAGCAGAACATCTGGATCCGCACCACTGGCCCGGTGCCGGAAAACCGCGCGACGCAGGCGGCCGTGCTCGCCTACCTCTCCGACATGACGCTGCTCGACACCTCGACCTTCGCGCATGGCCGCGCCATCTTCGACCGCGACATCCAGGCCGCCAGCCTCGACCACGCCATGTGGTTCCACCGCAGCCATTCGCTGGACGACTGGATCCTCTACAATCAGGACAGTCCGTCGACGCAAGGGTCGCGCGGCTTCACCCGCGGCTCGCTGTTCGCGCGCGATGGAACGCTTATCGCTTCGGTCGCCCAGGAAGGCCTGATCCGACTCAAACGCTGAGCCGGTTTCTGTTCAAGCCTACTAAATAGGCATTTTCCAGATTTTGCCTATTTTTTGATCTGGCAGCCCGATGCGCGCGCGCACAAATACTGTGCGCGGGTCACCGGTTCCCTTTGTTTACAACAGGTTAACACCCTGCTTCGGCAATTGGCACGGAGCTTGAATCCTGTCGGGCACTCTCCGGCTCTCCTCGGGATCGGTGAAGGTGTGCAAACGCGGGGGACCGCAACAGCAAAGGGTGAAACCTTATGAAAATCGTGATGGCAATCATCAAGCCGTTCAAGCTCGACGAGGTGCGCGAAGCGCTCACCGCCGTCGGCATCCAGGGCCTGACCGTCACCGAAGTCAAAGGCTACGGGCGTCAGAAGGGACATACGGAAATCTATCGCGGCGCGGAATACGCGGTCAGCTTCCTGCCGAAAATCAAGATCGAGGTCGCGGTCGGCGCCGACATGGTCGACAAGGCCGTCGAAGCCATCACCGCGGCTGCCAAGACCGGCCAGATCGGCGACGGCAAGATCTTCGTCTTCGGCATAGACCAGGCGGTGCGTATCCGTACCGGCGAAACAGACACCGACGCGCTCTAAGCGGCGAACACCCATTCCAACGGAGAGTTCAATGAATATTCCTTCCACCTTGAAGACGACGGGACGCGGGGCCGCTTCGCTCGCGCTCGTGGCGCTGAGCACCGTCGCCGCCTTCGCGCAGGCCGCCGCCCCGGCAGCCACCGCCGCGGCGCCCGCCGCGCCGGCACCCGCGCTCGACACCGGCAATACCGCCTGGATGCTCACCTCGACGGCGCTGGTGCTGATGATGACCATCCCCGGCCTGGCGCTGTTCTACGGCGGCATGGTGCGCAAGAAGAACGTGCTTGCCACCATCATGCAGAGCTTCGCCGTCACCTGCCTGGTGACGGTGCTGTGGTTCATGTTCGGCTATTCGCTGGCCTTCACCACCAATGACTCCGCCACCATGAACGCCTATATCGGCGGCTTCTCGCGGTTCTTCCACCACGGCATCACCGTCTCGACGCTGTGGCTGCCGGGGGTCTCGAACATTCCAGAATTCGTCTTCTCGATGTTCCAGATGACCTTTGCCATCATCACGCCTGCGCTGATCGCCGGCGCTTTCGCCGAGCGCATGAAATTCTCGGCGCTGCTGCTCTTCATGGGCCTGTGGCTGGTCTTCGTCTACGCCCCGATCGCGCACTGGGTGTGGGGCGGCGGCTTCCTCGGCACAGCTGGCGTGCTCGACTTCGCCGGCGGCACGGTCGTCCACATCAACGCCGGCGTCGCGGGCCTGGTCTGCGCGCTGGTGCTCGGCAAGCGCGAGGGCTACGGCACCACCAACATGGCGCCGCACAACCTCGTCTATTCGGTGATCGGCGCCTCGCTGCTCTGGGTCGGCTGGTTCGGCTTCAACGCCGGTTCGGAACTGGCGGCCGACGGCCTCGCCGGTGCCGCGATGATGAACACCCAGGTCGCCACCGCCGCCGCGGCGCTGGCCTGGATGTTCGCCGAATGGATCGTCGCCAAGAAGCCTTCGGTGCTTGGCATCATCTCGGGCGCCGTCGCCGGCCTCGTCGCGGTGACGCCTGCTTCCGGCTTCGTCAACCCGACCGGCGCCTTCATCGTCGGCATCCTTGCCGGCGTCATCTGCTACCTGTCGGCGGTCAAGCTCAAGCATGCGCTCGGCTATGACGACTCGCTCGACGCCTTCGGCGTGCATGGCATCGGCGGTATCGTCGGCGCGCTGCTCACCGGCGCGCTGGCCGATCCGGCCATCAACGCGCTCGGCAAGGACGCTTCGGTCGGCAAGCAACTCTACGGCATCGCCTTCACCATCCTGTGGACGGCGATCGCCACCTTCGTGATCCTCTACATCGTCAAGGCCCTGGTCGGCCTGCGTCCGTCGACCCAGGAAGAGGTCGAAGGCCTCGACGTCACCCAGCACGGCGAAGTGGTGCCGTAAGGCTACCCTTTGCCAAGGGCCGGCGGATCCTCCTCCCGCCGGCCCGAATTCCTCCCAAGATCCCGTCGTGACGCTCTCGAAAGGGGCTCACGCCTTGAGGCCCGGAACACCCTTCCGGGCCTCCTTTTTTGTTCGGCGCCGGTCAGGAGAAGTTTCGATCACATTCACTTGATCGAGCCTGAGTGAAACATCGGCCCTCCAGATTCCGTAATGGGATTGTGGGCGTCATCAAGGCGCTCGCCAAACAAGAGGGAAGGAACCATCTGATGAACCTCAAGAACATCTTCCTGGGAGCAATGGCTCTTTCGATGATCAGCGGCGTTGCACTTGCCGGTGCTCTCGATGAGCCGGACAATATGGCTCCGTTCTTCACCGATTCCAGCATGAAGACCATGAAGCCCGAGGCCGAGTTCAAGGCCGCCTGGGCTTCGACGGCGAAGGACAAGCAGGACACGATGATGAAGGAGTGCCAGGACGCGGCAATGAGCAAGCCTCACGCCGAATTCTGCGCCAACCTGATGGCATATGCCGGCCACAAGTGATTTGCGGAAGGCCGGGTCTGGAAGGCCCGATCGTTTCGTCATTTGATGCACAGAGGTGGCGGGCCGCGCGGCCTGCCACCTTTGTGCGAGCCGAAGCCCGGTAAAGGGCCATGGTTAATGCGGCCTTAACCTTCCCCCCGATAGTCTGGCGTTCGAATCTGCCGAGGTGCGCCATGCGCCCGGCCAGGCAACGAACACGGGGAAGAGCATGCGTTCAGGCGCCTCAGCACCGCTCGCGCTGACCGATACGGGGCACGGCATCCAGGCATTCGCGCGGCGTCAGGTCGGGCGGCTGGTCGGCGCCGGGCTGTTCCTGTTCACCGCCTTCGGCATAGCGGCTCTGGCCACATGGAACGTCGCCGACCCGAGCTTCTCGCACGCCACCAGCAACGTCGTCACCAACGCCATGGGCTACGCCGGCGCAGTGTTCTCCGACCTCGCCATGCAGTTCTTCGGCCTCGCCGCCGTCGCCGGGCTGGTGCCGGCGGTGATCTGGGGCTTCCTTCTGTTCTCGGCGCGCGGCGTCGACAAATTGCCGAAGCGCGGCTTCGCCTGGTTCGGCTTCGCGCTCACGGCCGCGGCCATCGCCGGCTGCGTGACGCCGCCCAACACCTGGCCGCTGCCGACCGGGCTCGGCGGCGTGTTCGGCGACATGGTGCTGAAAATCCCGGGCATCGCGGTCGGCGGTTATCCGAAAGGGCTTTTCGCCAGCATCATAGCGGTCATCCTCGCCGCGCCGATGTTGTGGCTGTTTGCCTATGGCTCGGCGCTGATCGCGCGCAAGAACGGCTTTGCCGTCATGGAGCGCGCCGCCCAGCCCGATCGGCGCGAGCAGGACGAGATGTTGTTCGACGAGGATGAGGACGAGGGCGACGAGGGCATCCTCGCGCTTGGCGCCGTCACCCATTGGTGGCTGTCGTTCCGGGCCTTCCTGCACCGCCGCGCCGAGCGCCGCAGGCGGGAGCGCGACGAGTTCGAACCGCCGATGGAGCCCAAGGCCAGCGCCTGGCGGCGCGCCGCCGAGCGGGTCGAATCGGCCGAGTTCGCCGAGGCCCGGATGAGCCCCGGCGGCCGCGCTCGCGTCGAGCCGGAATTCTTCGCCGCCATGGTCAATGACCGCAGCGCTTCGGTCGACCCGGCCGATCAGGACATATTCGACGAGGACGAGGACGTCGACCTCGACAACTTCGATGACGAGGCGCCTGCCCAGCGCCGCGCGCCGGGCGCCAAGGTGCAGAATTTCCGCTCCGATGCCGCGACCCGGGTCGCGGCGCCGGCGGCGCGACCCGTGCCGGGCGCCCGCGTCCAGCGCGAGGCGCAGACATCGCTGATCGGTTCCGACACGTTCGAGATGCCATCGCTGCATTTCCTATCCGAGCCGAGGAACGTCGCCAAGGATCCAAGCCTGTCGAAGGACGCGCTGGAGCAGAACGCGCGCCTGCTCGAAGGCGTGCTGGAGGATTTCGGCGTCAAGGGCGAGATCATCCATGTCCGCCCCGGCCCCGTCGTCACCCTCTACGAGCTCGAGCCGGCGCCCGGCATCAAGTCCTCGCGCGTCATCGGCCTTTCCGACGATATCGCCCGCTCGATGAGCGCGATCGCCTGCCGCGTCGCCGTCGTGCCCGGCCGCAACGCCATCGGCATAGAACTGCCCAACGCCAAGCGCGAGACGGTCTATCTCAGAGAGATCATGGCCAGCCGCGATTTCGAGACGACCAAGGCCAAGCTGGCGCTGGCGCTCGGCAAGACCATCAACGGCGAGGCCGTCATCGTCGACATCGCCAAGATGCCGCACGTGCTCGTCGCCGGCACCACCGGCTCGGGCAAGTCGGTCGCCATCAACACCATGATCCTGTCGTTGCTCTACCGGCTGACGCCGCAGGAATGCCGGCTGATCATGATCGACCCGAAGATGCTGGAACTTTCCGTCTATGACGGCATCCCGCATCTCCTGACGCCGGTCGTCACCGATCCGAAGAAGGCGGTCGTCGCGCTGAAATGGACCGTGCGCGAGATGGAGGACCGCTACCGCAAGATGTCCAAGGTCGGCGTGCGCAACATCGACGGCTTCAACGCGCGCGTCAGCCAAGCGGAGAAAAAGGGCGAGAAGATCTCGCGCACGGTGCAGACCGGCTTCGACCGCCAGACCGGCGAGGCGATCTACGAGACCGAGGACCTCGATCTCGAGCCGATGCCCTATATCGTGGTCATCATCGACGAGATGGCCGACCTGATGATGGTGGCCGGCAAGGACATCGAGGGCGCGGTGCAGCGCCTGGCGCAGATGGCCCGCGCGGCCGGCATCCATGTTATCATGGCCACGCAGCGCCCGTCCGTCGACGTCATCACCGGCACGATCAAGGCCAATTTCCCGACCCGCATCTCGTTCCAGGTGACATCGAAGATCGACAGCCGCACCATCCTTGGCGAGCAGGGCGCCGAGCAGCTGCTCGGCATGGGCGACATGCTCTACATGGCCGGCGGCGGCCGCATCCAGCGCGTGCACGGCCCGTTCGTCTCGGACGACGAGGTCGAGAAGGTCGTCGGCCATCTGAAGCTGCAGGGCGTGCCGGAATATCTCGACGCCATCACCGAGGACGACGAGGAAGAGGACGACGACGGCCCGTCGGGCAAGGGCTCGGGCGGCGGTGGCGGCGGCAACTTCGAGGATTCCGACGATCCCTACGACCAGGCGGTGGCGGTGGTGCTGCGCGACGGCAAGGCCTCGACCAGCTACATCCAGCGCAGGCTCGGCATCGGCTACAACCGCGCCGCCTCGATCATCGAGAAGATGGAGAAGGAAGGTATTGTCGGCCCGGCCAACCATGCCGGCAAGCGCGAGATTTTGGTGCCAACCGAAGAGGACAAATTCTAGGGTTTATCGATATTCAGGTGAGGCCGACCTGACCTGAATCTCGACAAACCCTTGGCCCGGGGAGACGCCAGCCCGGGCCAGCAGGCAACTGGAAATCATCTTGCGCGTTCAAGCGACGGGCTGTCGCCCGCGCCTTTGCGATGGGCTATCGCCCGAACTTGTCCGACGGAGCTGTCGCGCGCCCGCCAAACTTAAGCCCTACTGGGAGCCCAGATACTGCCACCATACGAATCACAGGAAGTGACCGGCATGAAGACCTCGACAGAATTCGCCCTCACCCGTCGCCAGGTGCTTGGTTTCGGCTTGATGCTTGGCGGAGCCGCCGCTCTCAACCTCGTGCCGGGCTACCAGCTCGTGGCCGCGGCGCAGGCCGCCGTGCCGCCGGCGGCGCAGAAGATCGCCGACCATTTCTCCTCGGTGAAGTCGATGAGCGGCGAGTTCGTCCAGTTCGGCCCGAAAGGCGAGCAGACCGGCGGCAAGTTCTTCCTCGAACGCCCCGGCAAGATCCGCTTCAACTATGACGGCTCCTCGAACTTCCGCGTCATCTCCGACGGCAAGTCGGTGGTGATCCTCAACAAGAAGCTCAACACCTCCGACCTCTACCCGCTATCGAAGACGCCGCTGAAGCTGCTCCTCGACGACCGGATCGACCTCTCCGGCGGGCGCGTCAAGGCCGTCAAGCAAGAGGACGACCTCACCACCATCAAGCTTTCCGACAAGTCGGTGTTCGGTAATGCGACGATCACCATGATGTTCGATCCGAAGACCTACGAACTGCGCCAGTGGACGATCACGGACGCCCAAGGGAAAGACACGACCGTGATGATCTTCAACGTCAAGGAGGGCGGCAACTTCCCCGCCGACACTTTCGCGATCGACTATACGGCGAACCGCGAGCTCAACACCAGAACGCGGTAGATTGCCAACTTGGCCGGCCGATCAGTAGCTTTCGTCATCCTAGGGTGAAGCGACGCGAAGCGGAGCGGAGACCCTAGGATCCATGCCGTTCCGCTTGAAGAAGAACGATACGGCGCAGAAGAACATCATCCTGTGCCAGCTTCAGTTTCCGAGGCCTGCAGCGTTGCAGCGCTCGTACGTCACGGCATGGATTCCAGGGTCTGCGCGCGTCGCTTCGCTCCTTGCTCCGCCCTGGAATGACGAAGTTGAGAAGGCTTTGGCCAATCTCGAAGGCTTGCGACATGCTTCGGCTTGTCTTCGTCCGCGCTCACTGGCACTAGTGCGGCGAGCTCAGCCGTCCCGGACCTCGCCGCATGCCCTTCACCATCGCCACCTGGAACATCAACTCCGTGCGCCTGCGCATGCCGATCGTCGAGCGGCTCCTGAAGGAGCACGCGCCCGATGTGCTGTGCCTGCAGGAGACCAAGGTTCCCGACGAGCTGTTCCCGGAAAAAGCCTTCCGCAAGGCGGGCTACGAGCACATCCTGTTCCACGGCCAGAAGGGTTATCACGGCGTCGCCACCGTCGCCCGCCGGCCGATCGAGCTGGTGGAGAAGCGGCGGTTCTGCGAGATCGACGACAGCCGGCATCTGTCTGTCAGGGTCCAGGCGGGCGGCAAGTCGGTGCTGGTGCACAATTTCTACGTGCCGGCCGGCGGCGACGAGCCGGATCCGGAGATCAACCGCAAATTCCGGCACAAGCTCGATTTCGTCCATGAGATGAACGGCATGCCGGCGAGCCAGGACGAGCTATCTGCGTCGATCCTGGTCGGCGACCTGAACATCGCGCCGCAGGAGCATGACGTCTGGTCGCACAAGCAGTTGCTCAACGTCGTCAGCCATACGCCGGTCGAGACGACAAATTTCGAGGCGATGCGCGAGGCCGGCGGCTGGGTCGACCTGATGCGGCTCAACGTGCCTGCAGAACAGAAACTCTACACCTGGTGGAGCTATCGCGCGAAGGACTGGGAGGCATCCAACCGCGGCCGCCGCCTCGACCATGTCTGGTCGTCCGCCAACCTGGTGCCGAATTTCGCCGGCTACGAGATCCTGCAGGCGGCGCGCGGCTGGGAGAAGCCGTCCGACCATGTGCCGGTTATTGCGCGGTTCGATTTGGATTAGGCGAGTGGTGGCGGATGGGCGTCTGCCTTTGCGGTCGTCATTCTAGGGTCTGCGCGCGTCGCTTCGCTCCTTGCTCCGCGCTAGAATGATGGGTGGACGGCCCCTTGCGGCATCGAATGTGCCAAACTGGGCTGTGATTAACTCCAGCGGA
>NZ_JAVIIV010000044.1:0-20981 GCF_033977215.1 Mesorhizobium humile | reverse complement strand
GCTGCGCTTCGCCATCCGTGAAGGCGGCCGCACCGTCGGTGCCGGCATCGTCGTCACCATCAAAGAGTAATCGATCCGGCACTTGCCGGTTCGACACGGAAAGGGCGGTCTTCGGACCGCCCTTTTGCTTAGGAGCGGTATCGCGCGGACCTCTTCAATTCTGTTGCAAGCATCGTTGTCACAACTAGTATGGGTCGTACCGAGGGGCTTGCCAGACGTGGTTTCCACATTCCGTTCAAAGACCATGCGGTGTAGGCGCGGGCTGCTTCAGCTGGGATTGGCCGCCGCCATGGGGCTGGCCGCCTTCGGCGCCGCCGCGAAGGAAGAGCCGCCGGACTACGGCCCGACGATGCGCTTCGTCGTCGTGCGCAGCAGCGCGCCGGGCTGCGAGCCGAACTGCCCGGAATGGATTTCGGCCGAAGGCACGATCGAGGCCGACACGCCGGTGCTGCTGAAGCGCCTGCTGAAGACGCTCGGCGGAAGGCCGCTGCCGATCGTCGTCAATTCTCCCGGCGGCAATGTCGATGCCGCGATCCAGCTGGGCCGCATGGTCCGCAAGAACAAGCTCGATATCGCGGTCGGCATCACCGAGTTTTCCGGCTGCTCGCCGGCGATGAAGGATTGCCGGGACAATGGCGGCAAGGGCCAGCCCTATTTGGGCGTCGCTCATGACAGCGGCGCGATGTGCAATTCGGCGTGCCCGCTGATGTTTGCCGGCGGCATCCGCCGCGTGGTCGGCGAATGGGCCTATCTCGGCGTCCACGAGATCACCACCACCTACCGTCGTGAGAAGCTGCTCTACCGCACGACCTATCGGATCGTGAACGGCAAGAAGAAGATCATCAGCACCAGGATCGTCAGCCGCAAGAACGCCGGCAGCTACAAGACCTACGAGATGAGCAAGACGGTCGAGAAGCGACTGTCGGCCTATCTGAAGGAGATGGGCGTCGAGCAGGGCGTGCTGGATGTGATCAAGGCGACGCCTGCCAGCGACATCAGGCAGATCGAGCCCGAGGACATGTTGGAGATGAAGCTCGTCACCAGCCTCGATTCGCTCGATTTGCTGACCGAGAGAACCATCTGCCAGCGCCATCCGGCGCCGGCGAATTGCCGCGAGGTTCCCACGGACGGCGCGACCGCCGCGGTCGCGGCAGTCGAGGCCAAGCCGGCTTCTCCTCGACCGACGGAAGCCGCGCCTTCGCAAAGTCAAGACGAGGAAATGCGCTTCGCTTTGGTTCGCGGCAGCAACCCGCTCTGCAATCCGGATTGCCCCGAATGGATTTCAGCCGAAGGCACCATCACCGCCGCCACGCCCGACAAACTGCGTCAACTGCTTGACGATGCCGGCGGGCGCAGGCTGCCGGTGGTCATCAGTTCGCCTGGCGGCGACGTGGAAGGCGCGCTTGACGCGGGCCGCTTGATCCGCGAGCGCAAGCTCGATGTGGCGGTCGCTCGGACGGACTTCCTGGATTGCGATCCCGGCGCTGTCGGTTGTTCCGCCGAGGATGGCTTCCATACCGGCCTCACGGTGGATGCGGGCGGCGCGTGCGGCTCTGCCTGCGCGATAATGATCGCGGGAGGCGTCAGGCGTCTCGTCGGCTCGACCGCCCATCTCAGCCTGAGCTCCGTGGGGATGGGCGACAAGGTCAAGGCCTATCTCGACGAGATGGCGATCGGCCCGGCGCTGTTCTCGGCCATGCAAGCGGTGCTCTATGCGAGCGGTAGGGAACTCAGCCAGAGCGAGATGCAGAATTTCGGATTGACGACCGGGCCGCAATCGGTAGATGCGCTGACGGGCGCCACCATTTGCAGATCCGAGCCCAGGCCGGACAATTGCCGGTTCCTTCCGGCTGCCGATGCCGAGGCGAAGGCACCGGCGAAGCTCTGAAGCCCGATACTGGCCATGGAGCGAGGTTGAGCAGGCTGGGGCGCTGCCGCTATGTTGCTCGTGCCTGTATGCACAGTGGAGGAGCGGCGATGAGCGAGGACATCCCGACTTTGTACGAATGGGCCGGCGGCAGCGAGGCGCTGAACCGGCTGACTCGGACCTTTTATGACAAGATGGCGGCGGATCCGGTCGTCGGGCCGGTGTTCAGGCAAATGTCGCCGGATCACCCCGCGCATGTCGCAGCCTTCATCGGCGAGGTCTTCGGTGGGCCGAAGACCTACAGCGAGAAACATGGCGGCCATCGCGAGATGGTGATGCATCACCTTGGCAAGCATCTGACGGAGGAGCAGCGCCGCCGCTGGATCAATCTCCTTGCCGACGCGGCGGACGAGGTCGGCCTGCCGGATGATCCCGAATTCCGCTCCGCTTTTATGGGTTACGTCGAATGGGGATCGCGGCTGGCGAAGATGAACTCTAATCTCGGCGAGACCTGCGATCCCGAGACCGAGCCGATGCCGGCCTGGGGCTGGGGCGTGCCGGGCGGACCGTACAAGCCGCCGGCCGGGAAATCTTAGGTGCGGGCGCGCTGTACTGGGAGCCCGATCCGCTGCCGGTGGAAATGGACTCCGGATTTCCGGCAAAGGTTCTAAAACGGCATCCGAGTGCTCTTTACAGAGCGCCCGGAAGCTTTTAGGAAGCGCCTGCGCTCAAACGCGCATGCACGGGCATAGCTCAGTTGGTAGAGCGGCGGTCTCCAAAACCGCAGGTCGTAGGTTCGAGCCCTGCTGCCCGTGCCATTTCCCCAAAATGGCCAGTCGAAGCCTCCGCGGTTGAAAATCGGCGGGTGACTTGCCATATGGCGGGAATTCGGGCATAAGCCCCGCATAGCCGGAACGGGACGACTGGATGGTTCCGAGGCGGCGTTAGGACATAAAGCGGACCCTTGCCACTTGCGTGGATTAAGAATCGGTTTTATGTAGACAAGACAGACACGCGACGCGTGGAGCTGGGAAGCCGGCTTTACGCGTCTGATTTGCGTGGGTGAAATAGCGGTGCTGATTCGCGCCGCATAGAGCCCAGGCGGCACGTCCCGGTCAGCGGGATCATCCAGGAGGCCCGGCCAACGGGTCTTGAAAACAGGCGGCACATGGCTTCGAAAACCACTAATCCCTTTACCTTTCTCCAGCAGGTTCGCGCGGAGACGGCCAAGGTGACATGGCCCTCGCGGCGCGAAACCATGATCTCGACCGTTATGGTCCTGATATTCGCGGTGATCGCGATGCTGTTCTTCTTCGCTGCCGATATTCTGATGGGCTATGCGATCGAGTGGATCCTGGGTCTCGGGCATTAATTCGGCGGTTTACGGAGAGGTCGTGAAATGACTGCGCGGTGGTATATCGTCCACGCCTATTCGAACTTCGAGAAGAAGGTCGCCGAGGACATCGAGAACAAGGCCAAGCAGAAGGGCCTGTCCGGTGAGATCGAGCAGATCGTGGTCCCGACCGAGAAGGTCGTTGAGATCCGTCGCGGCCGCAAGGTCGATGCCGAGCGCAAATTCTTCCCGGGCTATGTGCTGTTGAAGGCCAACCTGACGGACGCCGTGTTCTCGCTGGTCAAGAACACGCCGAAGGTCACCGGCTTCCTGGGCGACTCCAAGCCCGTGCCGATCACCGAGACCGAGGCGCAGCGCATCCTGAACCAGGTCCAGGAAGGCGTCGAGCGGCCGAAGCCTTCGGTCACCTTCGAGATCGGCGAGGCGATCCGCGTTTCGGACGGTCCTTTCGCGTCGTTCAATGGCGTCGTCCAGGAAGTGGACGAGGAGCGGGCCCGCCTCAAGGTGGAAGTTTCGATCTTCGGGCGCGCCGTGCCCGTCGATCTGGAATTCGGACAGGTCGAAAAGGGCTGATCCGTAAAGCCGCGCCGCAAGGCGTCGGCACGCCCGCGCCGAAAGGCGTCGGGGCGGTGTGAAAAGCGCCGCGTGAACGGGTGGGAGGCGAAGGCGGCATAGCCGGTCGTCGGAACCGTACCACCAGACTGCAACCGCCGGCGTTCCCCGGATAAAGGGGCCGGCATGAGAAAAGGCAGGAATAGAGATGGCTAAGAAAGTTGCAGGCCAGCTCAAGCTCCAGGTTGCCGCGGGCTCGGCCACGCCGTCGCCCCCGATCGGCCCGGCGCTTGGTCAGCGCGGCATCAACATCATGGAATTCTGCAAGGCGTTCAACGCGCAGACCCAGGAGCTCGAGAAGGGATCGCCGATCCCGGTCGTCATCACCTACTACCAGGACAAGTCGTTCACCTTCGTCATGAAGACGCCGCCGGTGAGCTACTTCCTGAAGAAGGCAGCCAACCTGAAGTCGGGCTCCAAGGAGCCAGGCAAGACCAAGGTCGGCACGATCAGCCGCGACAAGGTGCGCGCGATCGCCGAGCAGAAGATGAAGGACCTGAACGCAAACGACGTCGAGGCGGCCATGCGCATGGTCGAGGGTTCCGCCCGCTCGATGGGCCTGGAAGTGGTGGGCTAAGATCATGGCAAAGATTGCAAAGCGTATTGCCAAGAGCCGCGAAGGCATCGATCCGAACAAGGCTTACGCCCTCTCCGAGGCGCTGCAGCTGCTCAAGGACCGGTCCAAGGTGAAGTTCGACGAGACCGTCGAGATCTCGATGAACCTCGGCGTCGATCCGCGCCATGCCGACCAGATGGTCCGCGGCGTGGTCAACCTGCCGAACGGCACCGGCCGCTCGGTGCGCGTCGCCGTGTTCGCCCGTGGCGACAAGGCCGAGGAAGCCAAGGCCGCCGGCGCCGATATCGTTGGCGCCGAGGACCTGGTCGACATCGTCCAGAAGGGCACGATCGATTTCGATCGCTGCATCGCCACGCCGGACATGATGCCGCTGGTCGGTCGTCTGGGTAAGGTGCTCGGCCCGCGCGGCATGATGCCGAACCCGAAGGTCGGCACCGTGACCACCGATGTGGCCGCGGCCGTCAAGGCTTCGAAGGGCGGCGCCGTCGAGTTCCGCGTCGAGAAGGCCGGCATCGTCCAGGCCGGCGTCGGCAAGGTCTCGTTCGACGTCAAGGCGCTGGAAGAAAATGTCCGCGCCTTCGCAGACGCAGTGACCAAGGCCAAGCCCGCGGGCGCCAAGGGCAACTACGTCAAGAAGGTGTCGGTCACCTCGACGATGGGCCCCGGCCTCAAGCTCGACATCGCGACGCTCGCCGCGTCGTAAGTGTCATCTGACCGGCTTCAGGCCGGTCGCTAGAGCATGATCCCGAAGAGCGGGAACCGGTTTTCGGTAAAGATCATGCTCTAACAAAGAAGAATTCCGGACCGCCGACCCGTCGGCGGCCCGGTACCCCGGAAGCCGGAAGGTTTCCGGATATCCTGTCCGAGATTGCAGGCGGCCCAAAAGCCTTAATTCACTTGGGCCTGCATGAGACGGGTGAAGACCCGACAAAGGAGCCAAAGGCTCCAATGAAAGGTTCGAACCGTGTTTGCCTTTTGTCTGCGCACCATCCGGCTTGCCGGCTGGTGTGGCGAAAGGGGGCAGGATCCTCGAGCGTCGTTCGGGAGATCCGTTACTGGATGCCCGGCCGGCAAAAGGCAACCCGACTTCTGACCTCGTCAATGGGGCAGGGGTCAACTGGAGATAGGCAGTGGACAGAGCGGAAAAACGCGAACTCGTCACGGGCCTGAATGATGCGTTTTCAAGCGCTGGTTCAGTCGTCGTGGCCCACTACGCCGGTATCACCGTCGCGCAAATGAACGACCTTCGGTCGAAGATGCGCGCTGCCGGTGGCACCGTCAAAGTCGCGAAGAACCGTCTCGCCAAGATCGCTCTTCAGGGCACGGACTCCGCATCGATCATCGATCTGTTCAAGGGACAGACGCTGGTCGCTTATTCGGAGGATCCGATTGCGGCGCCGAAGGTCGCGTCCGATTTCGCCAAGGGGAATGACAAGTTGGTCATTCTCGGTGGCGCGATGGGCTCGACCTCGCTCGACGCCGACGGTGTGAAGGCACTCGCCACACTACCGTCGCTCGACGAGCTGCGCGCCAGGCTGGTTGGCATGATCGCCACGCCGGCTACCCGGATCGCCCAGATCGTCAATGCGCCCGCGGCTTCGGTCGCGCGTGTCATCGGCGCTTACGCCCGGAAGGACGAGGCGGCATGAGGCCGTTCCTCGCTGTCAACAACACACGTTCGAACCAACTAAAGGAATATCAAAATGGCTGATCTCGCAAAGATCGTAGACGACCTTTCGAAGCTGACCGTCCTTGAGGCGGCTGAGCTGTCGAAGCTCCTGGAAGAGAAGTGGGGCGTTTCGGCTGCTGCTCCGGTGGCGGTTGCCGCTGCTGGCGGCGCTGGTGCCGCTGCCGCTGCTCCGGCTGAAGAGAAGACGGAATTCGACGTCGTTCTCGCCGATGCCGGCGCCCAGAAGATCAACGTCATCAAGGAAGTCCGCGCCATCACCGGCCTTGGCCTCAAGGAAGCCAAGGACCTGGTCGAAGCGGCTCCGAAGCCGGTCAAGGAAGGCGTTTCCAAGGCCGACGCCGACAAGTTCAAGGCTCAGCTGGAAGCAGCTGGCGCCAAGGTCGAGCTGAAGTAAGCCTGTTAGGCGAGGGCGGACGGTCTCGCGCCGTCCGCCCCCTCCCTTGAACTGAGGGAGGGCTTTGTTGCGCGAGGCGTTTGAAAACCTCTTTCCTGAGGGCCGAAAAGCGGCCTTCCGGAAACGGGTTTTCTCCCGTTTTAGCCGGTAGCCGCCAAGCAATTGGCCCAAGAGATTGGCAAGGCAGCCGGAAGAACAGATAGGGGCAGCTGCCGAGGCCGCCCGTTGGTGCAAGGCGAGCCGCGGCGAGGTTCGTCCCGAGTTTATAGCTAAGGAGCGACGATGGCCCAGACCCAGACTTTCAATGGCCGCAGACGCGTACGCAAGTTCTTCGGAAAGATCCCGGAAGTTGCGGAGATGCCGAACCTCATCGAGGTCCAGAAGGCATCCTATGACCAGTTCCTGATGGTGGACGAGCCCAAGGGCGGCCGTCCGGACGAGGGACTGCAGGCCGTTTTCAAGTCGGTCTTCCCGATCTCCGACTTTTCCGGCTCCTCGATGCTGGAGTTCGTGAAGTACGAGTTCGAGGCACCGAAATTCGACGTTGACGAGTGCCGTCAGCGCGACCTGACCTATGCCGCGCCGCTCAAGGTGACGCTGCGCCTCATCGTGTTCGATATCGACGAGGATACCGGCGCCAAGTCGATCAAGGACATCAAGGAGCAGGACGTCTACATGGGCGACATGCCGCTCATGACGTCGAACGGCACCTTCATCGTCAACGGCACCGAGCGCGTCATCGTCTCGCAGATGCACCGCTCGCCGGGCGTCTTCTTCGACCATGACAAGGGCAAGTCGCACTCGTCGGGCAAGCTTCTGTTTGCCGCGCGCGTCATTCCCTATCGCGGCTCGTGGCTCGACATCGAGTTCGATAGCAAGGACGTCGTGCACGCCCGCATCGACCGTCGCCGCAAGATTCCCGTGACGTCGCTGCTGATGGCGCTCGGCATGGATGGCGAGGAGATCCTGTCGACCTTCTACAACAAGATCACCTACAAGCGCGCCGGCGACCACTGGCGCATTCCGTTCAACGTCGAGCGTTTCCGCGGTCTCAAGGCCGTCGGCGACCTGGTCGATGCCGACACCGGCGAGATCGTGGTCGAACAAGGCAAGAAGATCACCGCCCGCCAGGCTCGCCAGCTCGGCGAGAAGGGTCTCAAGGCCATCAAGGCGACTGACGAGGATCTGCTCGGCAACTACCTTGCCGAGGACATCGTCAACTATGCTACCGGCGAGATCTTCCTCGAGGCCGGCGACGAGATCGACGACAAGACGCTGAAGGTGCTGCTCGGCACCGGCGAGGACGAGATCCATATCCTGGACATCGACCACGTCAATGTCGGCGCCTACATCCGCAACACGCTCAACGTCGACAAGAACGAGAGCCGCCAGGACGCGCTGTTCGACATTTACCGCGTCATGCGCCCGGGCGAGCCGCCGACGCTTGAGACCGCCGAAGCCATGTTCAACTCGCTGTTCTTCGACAGCGAGCGCTACGACTTGTCGGCCGTCGGCCGTGTCAAGATGAACATGCGCCTCGAGCTCAAGGCCGAGGACACCGTGCGTGTGCTGCGCAAGGAAGACATCCTGGCCGTGGTCAAGACGCTGGTCGAGCTGCGCGACGGCAAGGGCGAGATCGACGACATCGACAATCTCGGCAACCGCCGCGTGCGTTCGGTTGGCGAGCTGATGGAGAACCAGTACCGCGTCGGCCTGCTGCGCATGGAGCGCGCGATCAAGGAACGCATGTCCTCGATCGAGATCGACACGGTCATGCCGCAGGACCTGATCAACGCCAAGCCGGCGGCTGCCGCCGTGCGCGAGTTCTTCGGTTCCTCGCAGCTGTCGCAGTTCATGGACCAGACCAACCCGCTGTCGGAGATCACCCACAAGCGTCGCCTTTCGGCGCTTGGACCGGGCGGTCTGACCCGCGAGCGCGCCGGCTTCGAGGTGCGCGACGTGCACCCGACGCATTACGGCCGCATCTGCCCGATCGAGACGCCGGAAGGCCCGAATATCGGTCTGATCAACTCGCTGGCCACCTTCGCGCGTGTCAACAAGTACGGCTTCATCGAAAGCCCGTACCGCAAGATCGTGAGCGGCAAGCTGACCAACGAGGTCGTCTACCTGTCGGCGATGGAAGAGGC
Organism: Mesorhizobium humile; assembly: GCF_033977215.1. Classification (NCBI taxonomy): domain Bacteria; kingdom Pseudomonadati; phylum Pseudomonadota; class Alphaproteobacteria; order Hyphomicrobiales; family Phyllobacteriaceae; genus Mesorhizobium; species Mesorhizobium humile. The sequence goes on along the minus strand of NZ_JAVIIV010000044.1, from coordinate 12,340 downwards.
CAAGCACTATGTCGCGCAGGCCAACGCCGAGCTCGACAAGCACGGCAGCTTCGTCGACGAGTTCGTCATTTGCCGTAACGCCGGCGAAGTGATGATGGCGCCGCGCGAAAACGTCGATCTGATGGACGTCTCGCCGAAGCAGATGGTGTCTGTCGCGGCAGCGCTCATCCCGTTCCTCGAGAACGACGACGCCAACCGCGCGCTGATGGGCTCGAACATGCAGCGTCAGGCCGTGCCGCTGGTGCGCGCCGAAGCGCCGTTCGTCGGTACCGGCATGGAGCCGGTCGTCGCCCGTGACTCGGGCGCCGCCATCGGTGCTCGTCGCGGCGGCGTGGTCGACCAGGTCGACGCGACCCGTATCGTCATCCGCGCCACGGAAGATCTCGATCCCGGCAAGTCCGGCGTCGATATCTACCGGCTGATGAAGTTCCAGCGTTCGAACCAGAACACCTGCATCAACCAGCGTCCGCTGGTGCGCATGGGCGACCGCGTCAACAAGGGCGACATCATTGCCGACGGTCCGTCGACCGAGCTCGGCGATCTGGCGCTCGGCCGCAACGTGCTGGTCGCGTTCATGCCGTGGAACGGCTACAACTACGAGGACTCGATCCTGCTCTCCGAGCGCATCGTGGCCGACGACGTCTTCACCTCGATCCACATCGAGGAGTTCGAGGTCATGGCGCGCGACACCAAGCTCGGGCCGGAGGAAATCACGCGCGACATTCCGAACGTTTCGGAAGAGGCGCTGAAGAACCTCGACGAGGCCGGCATAGTCTATATCGGTGCCGAGGTGCAGCCGGGCGACATCCTGGTCGGCAAGATCACGCCGAAGGGCGAAAGCCCGATGACGCCGGAAGAAAAGCTTCTGCGCGCCATCTTCGGCGAAAAGGCCTCGGACGTCCGCGACACCTCCATGCGCATGCCTCCGGGCACCTTCGGCACGGTCGTCGAAGTGCGCGTCTTCAACCGCCACGGCGTGGAGAAGGACGAGCGCGCGATGGCGATCGAGCGCGAGGAGATCGAGCGTCTGGCCAAGGACCGCGACGACGAGCAGGCGATCCTCGACCGCAACGTCTATGCGCGTCTTTCCGACGTGCTGGTCGGGAAGGAAGCGATCGCCGGGCCGAAGGGCTTCAAGAAGGGCTCGAAGCTGTCGAAGGACACGCTCGACGAGTATCCGCGTTCGCAGTGGTGGCAGTTCGCCGTGGAGAACGAGAAGCTCCAGAGCGAGCTCGAGGCTCTGCGCGGCCAGTACGACGAGTCCAAGAAGGCGCTCGAGCAGCGCTTCATGGACAAGGTCGAGAAGGTGCAGCGCGGCGACGAAATGCCTCCGGGCGTCATGAAGATGGTCAAGGTCTTCGTGGCGGTGAAGCGCAAGATGCAGCCGGGCGACAAGATGGCCGGCCGTCACGGCAACAAGGGTGTCGTGTCGCGCATCGTTCCGGTCGAGGACATGCCTTTCCTCGAGGACGGCACGCATGCCGATATCGTGCTCAACCCGCTGGGTGTGCCGAGCCGCATGAATGTCGGCCAGATCCTGGAAACGCACCTGGGCTGGGCTTGCGCCGGCATGGGCAGGAAGATCGGCGAGCTGATCGACGCGTATAAGGGTGGCGGCGACATCAAGCCGCTGCGCAAGACGCTGGAAAGCTTCATGCCTGCCAACGACCGCAACGAGCCGATCCGCGAGTATGACGACGAGAGCATCGTTCGCCTGAGCGAGCAGATGCGCCGCGGCGTCTCCATCGCGACTCCGGTGTTCGACGGCGCGCATGAGGCCGACATCAACACCATGCTGGAGCAGGCGGGCCTGCACACCAGCGGTCAGTCGCAGCTCTATGACGGCCGCACCGGCGAGCCGTTCGATCGCAAGGTGACGATGGGCTATATCTATATGCTCAAGCTGCATCACCTGGTGGACGACAAGATCCACGCGCGGTCGATCGGTCCGTACTCGCTCGTCACCCAGCAGCCGCTGGGCGGCAAGGCGCAGTTCGGCGGCCAGCGCTTCGGCGAAATGGAGGTCTGGGCGCTCGAAGCCTACGGCGCCGCCTACACGCTGCAGGAAATGCTGACGGTGAAGTCGGACGACGTCGCCGGCCGCACCAAGGTCTACGAGGCGATCGTGCGAGGCGACGACACGTTCGAGGCGGGCATTCCCGAGAGCTTCAACGTTCTCGTCAAGGAAATGCGCTCGCTGGGCCTCAATGTCGAGCTGGAGAATACCCAGGTCGAAGAGACCCCGACGCGTCTGCCCGACGCAGCCGAGTAATGGCTATGGCGCGCGCCGCGCTCTAAGCGCGGCGCGCCCTTCAAACTTTTCGGCCGGTTCGACCGGCCAGTCTGCGGACATTTCGTCCGCGATCGATGCAAGGGGTTATCGAGGACCCCGAAAAGGAGAACGGCATGAACCAAGAGGTCATGAATCTCTTCAACCCGCAGGCGCCTGCGCAGGTGTTCGATTCGATCCGGATCTCGCTTGCCAGCCCAGAGAAGATTCTGTCCTGGTCGTTCGGCGAGATCAAGAAGCCGGAGACCATCAACTACCGCACCTTCAAGCCGGAGCGTGACGGCCTGTTCTGCGCGCGCATTTTTGGTCCGATCAAGGACTATGAGTGCCTGTGCGGCAAGTACAAGCGCATGAAGTACAAGGGCGTCATCTGCGAAAAGTGCGGCGTCGAAGTCACGCTGTCGCGCGTCCGCCGCGAGCGCATGGGCCATATCGAGCTCGCCGCGCCCGTCGCCCATATCTGGTTCCTGAAGTCGCTGCCTTCGCGCATCGGCACGCTGCTCGACATGACGCTCAAGGACATCGAGCGCGTGCTCTACTTCGAGAACTACATCGTCACCGAGCCGGGCCTCACCGCGCTGAAGGAGAACCAGCTCCTCAGCGAGGAAGAGTACATGCTTGCCGTCGACGAGTATGGCGAGGACAGCTTCACCGCCATGATCGGCGCCGAGGCCATTCATGACCTCCTGGCCGGCATGGACCTGGAGAAGATCGCAGGCGACCTGCGTTCGGAGCTGGCTTCGACCACCTCCGAGCTCAAGCAGAAGAAGTACCTGAAGCGGCTCAAGGTCGTCGAGAACTTCATGGAATCCGGAAACCGTCCGGAATGGATGATCATGAAGGTGGTTCCGGTGATCCCGCCGGACCTGCGCCCGCTTGTCCCGCTGGACGGCGGCCGCTTCGCTACGTCGGACCTCAACGACCTCTACCGTCGCGTCATCAACCGCAACAACCGCCTGAAGCGGCTGATCGAGCTGCGCGCGCCCGGCATCATCGTGCGCAACGAAAAGCGCATGCTGCAGGAAGCCGTCGATGCACTCTTCGACAACGGCCGTCGCGGCCGCGTCATCACCGGCGCCAACAAGCGTCCGCTGAAGTCGCTGTCCGACATGCTGAAGGGCAAGCAGGGCCGGTTCCGCCAGAACCTGCTCGGCAAGCGCGTCGACTATTCCGGCCGCTCGGTCATCGTGACCGGTCCGGAGCTCAAGCTGCATCAGTGCGGCCTGCCGAAAAAGATGGCGCTCGAGCTCTTCAAGCCCTTCATCTACGCCCGCCTCGACGCCAAGGGTTTCTCCTCGACCGTCAAGCAGGCGAAGAAGCTGGTCGAGAAGGAGCGTCCGGAGGTTTGGGATATCCTCGACGAGGTCATCCGCGAGCATCCGGTGCTGTTGAACCGCGCGCCGACGCTGCACCGCCTCGGCATCCAGGCGTTCGAGCCGATCCTGATCGAAGGCAAGGCGATCCAGCTGCACCCGCTGGTCTGCACCGCCTTCAACGCCGACTTCGACGGCGACCAGATGGCGGTCCACGTGCCGCTGTCCCTGGAAGCGCAGCTCGAAGCCCGCGTGCTGATGATGTCGACCAACAACATCCTGCACCCGGCCTCCGGCGCGCCGATCATCGTGCCGTCGCAGGACATGGTTCTCGGTCTCTACTATCTCTCGATCGTCAACCAGAACGAGCCGGGCGAAGGCATGGTGTTTGCCGACATGGGCGAACTCCAGCATGCGCTGGAGACCAAGGCCGTCACCCTGCACGCCAAGATCAAGGGCCGCTTCCGCACGGTAGATGCCGAAGGCAAGGTCGTGTCGAAGATCTACGACACCACGCCTGGCCGCATGATCATCGGCGAACTTCTGCCGAAGAACGTCAACGTGCCGTATGAGACCGCCAACCAGGAGATGACGAAGAAGAACATCTCCAAGATGATCGACACCGTCTACCGCCACTGCGGTCAGAAAGAGACGGTCATCTTCTGCGACCGCATCATGGCGCTCGGCTTTGCGCATGCCTGCCGTGCCGGCATCTCGTTCGGCAAGGACGACATGCTGATCCCGGACTCCAAGCTGAAGCTTGTTTCCGACACCGAGGCTTTGGCCAAGGAATACGAGCAGCAGTACAATGACGGCCTGATCACGCAGGGCGAGAAGTACAACAAGGTCGTCGACGCCTGGGCCAAGTGCTCGGAAAAGGTCGCCGACGAGATGATGGCGCGCATCAAGGCGGTGGAATTCGAGGACAACGGCCGTCAGAAGCCGATGAACTCGATCTACATGATGTCGCATTCGGGTGCGCGCGGTTCGCCCACCCAGATGCGTCAGCTTGCCGGCATGCGTGGCCTGATGGCCAAGCCGTCGGGTGAAATCATCGAGACGCCGATCATCTCGAACTTCAAGGAAGGCCTCACCGTGCTCGAGTATTTCAACTCGACCCACGGCGCCCGCAAGGGTCTGGCCGACACCGCCTTGAAGACGGCGAACTCGGGTTACCTCACCCGCCGTCTGGTCGACGTGGCGCAGGACTGCATCGTCAACTCCGTGGATTGCGGCACCGACAAGGGCCTCACCATGCAGCCGATCGTCGATGCCGGTCAGGTCGTCGCTTCGGTCGGCCAGCGCGTGCTGGGCCGCACCGCGCTCGACGACATCAACCATCCGGTCTCCGGCGAGTTGCTGGTCAAGGCCGGCACGCTGATGGATGAGCGCGATGTGGAGCAGATCGAAAAGGCCGGCGTGCAGTCGATCCGCATCCGCTCGGCGCTGACCTGCGAGGTCAGGACCGGCGTGTGCGCCGTCTGCTACGGACGCGATCTGGCGCGCGGTACCCCCGTGAACCAGGGCGAGGCCGTCGGCGTCATCGCGGCGCAGTCGATCGGCGAACCGGGCACCCAGCTCACCATGCGTACCTTCCACATGGGCGGCACGGCGCAGGTGGTGGATAGTTCGTTCCTTGAAGCCTCGTATGAGGGCAAGGTGCAGATCCGCAACCGCAACGTGGTGCGCAACTCGGAAGGCCAGCAGATGGTCATGGGCCGCAACATGGCGGTGCTCATCCTCGATGAGACCGGCAAGGAGCGCGCCACGCACCGCGTCGCCTATGGTTCGCGTATCTTCGTGGACGATGGCGACAAGGTGAAGCGCGGCCAGCGCATCGCCGAGTGGGATCCCTATACCCGCCCGATCCTCACCGAAATCGAGGGTCGCGTGGCGTTCGAGGATCTGGTCGACGGCATCTCCGTGCAGGAAACGGCCGACGAGTCGACCGGCATCACCAAGCGTGAGGTCATCGACTGGCGTTCGACGCCGCGTGGCAGCGACCTGAAGCCCGCGATCGTCATCCAGGACGCCAAGGGCAAGGTCGGCAAGCTGTCGAAGGGCGGCGATGCGCGCTTCCTGCTCTCGGTCGAGGCCATCCTCTCGGTCGAGCCGGGCGCCCATGTGAAGCCTGGCGACGTGCTGGCGCGTATCCCGATGGAAAGCGCCAAGACCAAGGACATCACCGGTGGTCTGCCGCGCGTTGCGGAACTGTTCGAGGCTCGCCGTCCGAAGGATCACGCCATCATCGCCGAGATCGATGGCACGATCCGCTTCGGCCGCGACTACAAGAACAAGCGCCGCATCATCATCGAGCCGCATGACTCGACGTTGGAGCCGGTGGAGTACCTGATCCCGAAGGGCAAGCCGTTCCATCTCCAGGACGGCGACGTCATCGAGAAGGGCGACTACATCCTCGATGGCAATCCGGCGCCGCACGACATCCTGGCGATCAAGGGCGTGGAGGCGCTTGCCTCTTACCTCGTCAACGAGATCCAGGAAGTCTACCGTCTGCAGGGCGTGTCGATCAACGACAAGCACATCGAGGTGATCGTTCGCCAGATGCTGCAGAAGGTCGAGATCACCGTCCAGGGCGACTCGACCTACATCCCGGGCGACCACGTCGACGTGATCGAACTGGAAGAGGTCAACGAGCGCCTGATCGAGGACGGCAAGAAGCCGGCCGAAGGTCAGCCGGTGCTGCTCGGCATCACCAAGGCCTCGCTGCAGACGCCGTCCTTCATCTCGGCTGCTTCCTTCCAGGAGACCACCAGGGTGCTCACCGAGGCTGCGGTTGCCGGCAAGACCGACATGCTGCAGGGCCTGAAGGAGAACGTCATCGTCGGCCGTCTGATCCCGGCCGGCACGGGCGGCACGATGAGCCAGATCCGTCGCATCGCCACCGCGCGCGACGAGCTCATCATCGACGAGCGCCGCAAGGCCTCCGGTGTCGAGGTCGCCGACCCGATGCTGACCGATATGGTCAACGCCGCGCAGTGAGCGGTGTGATATGAGAAACGACAAGAAGGGGCCCACGTGGCCCCTTTTTGCACTTCAGAGCATGATCCCGAAAAGTGGGCGCCGGTTTTCGGAAAAGATCGTGCTCCAACAAAAAGACCAGATCAGGATGGCGGCCTTAGAGCTGTCGTCCTGATCTAACTTCACGAACGAGGAAGAGCTATGAGCAGCAGGACCTGGACGGCTGTGGACGACTATATCGTTTCCTCTCTTTTCGAAGCGGATCCCGTTCTGGATGCGGTGCTCAAGGCCAACCGCGATCAGGGCCTGCCGGCGATCGACGTGTCGGCTGCGCAGGGCAAGCTGTTGTCGTTGCTGGTGCGCATCCGCGGCGCAAAAAAGGTGCTGGAGGTCGGCACGCTCGGCGGCTACTCGACCATCTGGATGGCGAGGGGATTGCCGGCGGACGGCAACGTCGTGACGCTGGAGCTCGATCCGCACCACGCCAAGGTCGCACGTTCGAATTTCGAGCGGGCAGGGGTTTCCGACAAGATCGACCTGCGCGTGAGGCCTGCGCTGCAGTCTCTTGCCGCGCTGGCTGACGAAGGTGCCGGTCCGTTCGACCTGATCTTCATCGATGCCGACAAGCCGAACAACCCGAACTATCTGACCTGGGCCATGAAGCTGTCGCGCCCAGGAACCGTCGTCGTCTGCGACAACGTCATCCGCGGCGGCGCGGTCGTGAAAAAGGACAGCGGCGACGCCAATGTCGAAGGCGCCCGCGCCGCGTTTTCGTTCATCGGCGGCGAGAAGCGTCTGGACGGCACGGCCATCCAGACGGTCGGCGCCAAGGGTTATGACGGCTTCGCCATCGCGATCGTTGAGTAAGGTGCCGTTCGCCTCGACGTTTTGGCGCTGCCTCAGTCGAAGAACGCCTCGACCACGTTGCGCTTGCCCAGCATGAAGGCATCGGCGACGTGCTGTAGCGGCGCGAGGTCGACATCGGAAGTTCCGGCGCGAACGATCTCCGCGAAGTGCCTGTAAAGCATCGGGTATTCGGCTTCCGGCTCGTCGTGGACGATCTTGCCGTCGACGGCGAGTTTCGCGCCGCCGCCCGACAGCACCATCTTGCCCTTGTCGGTTTCAGCCAGGATGTCCCAGCTCTGCGGGCCGGTCTGCAGCCAATCGAGCTCCATCGTCACCGGCAAGCCGTTGGAGGTGCGGAAGGCCACATGCGCCGCGACCGGTGCCGCGCGATTCTCGGGAAAATCGAGCATGGCCGAGGTGATGAACATGGGCGGCAGGATATGGGTTGCGATCGACAGCGCGTTGATCCCGGGATCGAACACACCGAAGCCGCCCGGTTCCCAGATCCATTCCTGGTTCGGGTGCCAGCGGCGCACGTCTTCCTTCCAGTTGATGGCGGCCGAAGTCAGCCTGGCCGACGCGAGGAACGCACGCGCGGCCTCCACCGCCGGCGCATAGCGCGAGTGCCAGCTGGCGAAGAGCGAAACGCTGTTCTTTTCGGCCAGCGCCTTGAGGTGCTCGACTTCGCTCACCGTGGCGCCCGGCGGCTTTTCGAGGAACACATGCTTCTTTGCTTCCAGCGCGGTGCGCGCCGCGTCGTAGCGGAACTGCGGCGGCATGCAGAGCGAGACCGCCTCGAGGCCGGGTTCGGCCGCAAGCATCGCCTCGATATCGGGATAGTTCGCAATACCGTCGACCTTGCCGTGGCGGCTGGCCGCTGCTGTCAGCTGGTAGTTGCCATCCTTGGCGACCGCCGGCAGGTGCTGGTCGCGGACGATCTTTCCCACGCCGACGATGCCGAGCTTGATTGCGTTGCTGGTCATGGGAACTCCAAGGAATGAAGGGGGTGTCTAGGCAGGACAGGTTTGTCCGGCGAGTCCGTGTGACGCTGGCCGCGCTTTTCAGATCGGCTCTTCGAAGGTGACGATCGAAACCTCGCCCTCCAGCGCACCCTGATAGGCCGACAGATGCGGCTCGTCGTCGGGCTCGCCCTCCATGTCGCCGATCTGGTCGAGCTCGGCCTCGGCGTAACCTTCGGCGGCAAGCGATTCGAGGGCGCGGCGCACGGCAGAATCATCGTCGGGCGCCACCAGCATCACATGCACGCCCTCCGGCTTGCCGCCTTTCTTCTTCCAGACCCGTCCGGTGATCACGGTGACCGGGCGCTCTTCATTGTCGTTCACGGGCTGATTCCTCGTTTTCCCGGAGATTGTCCGGTTCAAGCCGCCTTTTGGCACGAAGCCGGGGTGCAGGACAGCGCAAAGCCGGTCACTTTCTTCCTCGCTCTTGAAAAAAGACGCAAGAAAATTACATGCGTTTTTCGCATGGCTGCCCAGCCTCCTGTTGGGCGCAATATTTGCCTCGCCGGGGTTGACGGACCCTGGGGTTGCGAGTAGAAGCCGCGACGTCAGAACCGATGTGAGGCTCTCCTGTCCGAAGCGACACGCTTTGGAGTTTGCCTCAAACAGGGTTCGTTTTACGAGCGAAAAGACATTTCCGGCGCGCATGAAGCGGCTTCCGCTTCCTCTGCAATTTGTTCGGGCAGGACCGCGAGGCGCGGTGTGTTGCCCGAATTTGCGTATGGGAATGACGCTTTGAGCGGCCCTGACAGGGCAGACACGGAATTGAGAGACAAGAGGGTTTAATGCCTACCGTCAACCAGCTGATCCGCAAGCCGCGCCTGGCGCCGGTGAAGCGCAACAAGGTCCCGGCCATGCAGCAGAACCCGCAGAAGCGGGGCGTCTGCACGCGCGTCTACACCACGACGCCGAAGAAGCCGAACTCGGCGCTGCGCAAGGTGGCCAAGATTCGCCTGACCAACGGTTTTGAAGTGATCGGCTACATCCCCGGTGAAGGCCACAACCTTCAGGAACACTCGGTGGTCATGATCCGCGGCGGCCGCGTCAAGGATCTGCCGGGCGTCCGCTACCACATCATCCGTGGCGTGCTCGACACGCAGGGTGTGAAGAACCGCAAGCAGCGTCGTTCGAAATACGGCGCCAAGCGTCCGAAGTAAGGGTTTCCCATGTCCCGTCGTCACAGTGCAGAAAAGCGTGAGATCAATCCGGACCCCAAGTTCGGCGATCTGATCGTCACCAAGTTCATGAACGCCGTCATGTATGACGGCAAGAAGTCGGTTGCCGAGACCATCGTCTACGGCGCGCTGGACCAGGTCCAGGCCAAGACCAAGCAGGAGCCGGTCACCGTCTTCCATCAGGCGCTCGACAATGTCGCGCCGCATGTGGAAGTGCGCTCGCGTCGCGTCGGCGGCGCCACCTACCAGGTTCCGGTCGACGTGCGCCCCGAGCGCCGCCAGGCGCTGGCCATCCGCTGGCTGATCGCCGCCGCGCGCAACCGCAACGAGACCACCATGGTCGACCGCCTTTCGGGCGAGCTGATGGACGCGGCCAACAACCGCGGCACGGCCGTGAAGAAGCGTGAAGACACCCATAAGATGGCGGAAGCCAACCGCGCCTTCGCGCACTACCGCTGGTAAAGCGCGAACGAGACTGAGAGGCACCTCCCATGGCCCGCGAATACAAGATCGAAGACTACCGCAATTTCGGTATCATGGCGCATATCGACGCCGGCAAGACGACGACGACCGAGCGCGTCCTGTATTACACGGGCAAGTCGCATAAGATCGGCGAAGTCCATGACGGCGCTGCCACCATGGACTGGATGGAGCAGGAGCAGGAACGCGGCATCACCATCACCTCGGCCGCGACCACGACCTTCTGGAAAGGTCGCGACGGCAAGATGCGCCGCTTCAACATCATCGACACCCCCGGACACGTCGACTTCACCATCGAAGTCGAGCGTTCGCTGCGCGTGCTCGACGGTGCCATCGCGCTGCTCGACGCCAACGCCGGCGTGGAGCCGCAGACCGAGACCGTGTGGCGCCAGGCTGACAAGTACCACGTGCCGCGCATGATCTTCTGCAACAAGATGGACAAGATCGGCGCCGACTTCTACCGCTCCGAGGAAATGATCGGTTCGCGCCTCGGTGCGCAGGCTGTCGTCATGCAGTTGCCGATCGGCGCCGAGACCGAGTTCAAGGGCGTTGTCGACCTCGTCGAGATGAACGCGCTTGTCTGGCGCGATGAAACGCTCGGCGCTGCCTGGGACGTCGTCGAGATCCCGGCCGACCTCAAGGCGAAGGCCGAGCAGTACCGCGAGAAGATGATCGAAGCCGCCGTCGAGATGGACGAGACCGCGCTCGAGAACTACCTCGAAGGCAAGATGCCGTCGAATGACGAGATCCGCGCGCTGATCCGCAAGGGCACCATCGCGGTCAAGTTCTTCCCGATGTTCTGCGGCTCGGCCTTCAAGAACAAGGGCGTGCAGCCGCTGCTCGACGCCGTTGTCGAATACCTGCCGTCGCCGATCGACGTGCCGGCCATCAAGGGCGTCGACGCCAAGACCGACGCCGAGATCGAGCGTCATGCCGATGACAACGAGCCGCTGTCGATGCTGGCGTTCAAGATCATGAACGACCCGTTCGTCGGCTCGCTGACCTTCGCCCGCATCTATTCGGGCAAGCTCGCCAAGGGCATCTCGGTCGACAACACCGTGAAGGGCAAGAAGGAGCGCATCGGCCGCATGCTGCAGATGCATGCAAATTCGCGCGCCGACGTTGAAGAAGCTTTTGCCGGCGACATCGTCGCTCTGGCAGGCCTCAAGGACACGACCACCGGCGACACGCTCTGCGATCCGCTGCACCCGGTCATCCTCGAGCGCATGGAATTCCCCGATCCGGTCATCCAGATCGCCATCGAGCCGAAGACCAAGAACGATCAGGAAAAGATGGGCCTCGCGCTGCATCGCCTGGCGGCTGAGGATCCGTCCTTCCGCGTCAAGACCGACGAGGAAAGCGGTCAGACCATCATCGCCGGCATGGGCGAGCTGCATCTCGACATCATCGTCGACCGCATGCGTCGCGAGTTCAAGGTCGAAGCCAATGTCGGCGCCCCGCAGGTGGCCTATCGCGAGACGATCACCCGCACGCACGAGCAGGATTACACGCACAAGAAGCAGACCGGCGGTACCGGTCAGTTCGCTCGCGTCAAGATCATCTTCGAGCCGAACACCGAGAGCGAAGAGTTTGTGTTCGAGTCCAAGATCGTCGGCGGTGCGGTTCCGAAGGAATACATCCCGGGTGTCGAGAAGGGCATCAACAGCGTCATGGGTTCCGGCCCGTTCGCCGGCTTCCCTATGATCGGTGTGAAGGCCACGCTGGTCGACGGCGCCTTCCACGACGTCGACTCCTCGGTGCTGGCGTTCGAAATCGCCTCCCGCGCCTGCTTCAAGGAAGCTGCGCCGCGCCTCGGCGTGCAGCTCTTGGAGCCGATCATGAAGGTCGAGGTCGTGACGCCGGAAGATTACGTCGGTGGCGTCATCGGCGACCTCAACGGCCGCCGTGGTCAGATCCAGGGCCAGGAAGCGCGCGGCGTTGCCGTCGTCATCAATGCGATGGTGCCGCTCGCGAACATGTTCAAGTACGTCGACAATCTGCGTTCGATGTCGCAGGGCCGCGCCCAGTACACGATGCAGTTCGACCACTACGAGCCGGTTCCGACCGCGGTCGCCCAGGAAGTTCAGAAGAAATACGCGTAACTCGAGCGGGTTGCACGAGACCTTAATTCAAGGCCCGCACGGGCAGGCAGGAATGGAGAGATCACATGGCAAAAGGTAAATTCGAGCGCACCAAGCCGCATGTGAACATTGGCACGATCGGTCACGTCGATCATGG
>NZ_JAVIIV010000043.1:0-21079 GCF_033977215.1 Mesorhizobium humile | reverse complement strand
GCTCGCGCGGGGCCGCTTGCCCATGGGCTGCCAAGCCCAGCGCATTGTTGGCTGCGACCATTTGCCGGTATTTCTGCAGAAAGCCCCAGGCTGTGCCGAAGACGGGGGCTGCGTTCTTCTTGTACTCGTCAACCGCCCGGCTCAGCACCGCGGGTTCAATCTGGGCAATGCCCTTGCCGAAGTTCTGACTAAGCCACCCGTTGAAACGACACAAATGACTCCGATAGATCGTTAGCGTGACTTGACCGTACCTGCTTGCAGCTGCCCGACATGCATCTTCGATCACCTGGTTCTCTTCGTTGACGGGGCGAGTTTTAGCTGTTGTGACAGTCTGTCCGGCATAGGCTTGCCGCAGCCTTCCCAACGCCACGTTGATTTCGCTCAGTAGTTTGGGATGGTTGCCCGAAAAGTCCTTCGCCAGACTGTCCAACTGCCGATCATCTAGCCTGCCGGCGATCTGAGTCCGGTGATTCTCGTCAAGCCATGCACTGAATTTGCGCAGCGACGCTAGATCGTGCCACACGGTTCCTTCTTTGAGGCGGGCCACGGCTATTGCCCGGTATTGGGCGAAGAGTTCCTCATCGTTTTTGGTGCCAGGTCGAACATTCGAAGCCGTCAGAGGCTCTCCGACAGAAGCTTGCCGGAGCCTCTTCAGCGCCGGGTTGACACGCGCCCTCTCGCGCTCCGCGAAGTCCTTCGCGAGCGCGTCCAACCCCGGGTCCTCAATCCGGCCGGTGATCTGCGTCCGGTGGTTTTCGTCAAGCCATTTGCTGAACTTGCGCAGCACCGCTAGATCGGCCCTCACGGTTGGTTCTTTGAGGTGGGCCCTGGCTTTTGCCCGGTATTGGGCGAAGAGTTCATCATCGTCCTTCGTGCCGGGTCGTCGAACAGTCGAAGCAGCCGTCACAGGCCGTCCGGCAGAAGCCTGCCGGAGCCTTCCCAACGCCACGTTGGTGTCGCTCAGTAGTCCGGCATCGTTGCCCGCGAAGTTCTTCGCCAGGCTGTCGAGCTGCTCGTCATCAATCCGACCGTCGATTTGGCTCTGGTGGTTCTCGGCCAGCCATTTGCTGAACTTGCGCAGCGCCGTTGTATCGCGATCAATCGAGGGTCCACTCACCTTGGCTGTGTTCGCCGCCTCGGCACGGTAGGCGGCAAATAGCGCCTCGTCCGGGTGCTCTCGGACCTGCTTGCGGCGGCGCGTTTGCTGAACGAGGGAAGCCTGGTGCGGCGCCGCGGCCGGCATTGTTTGGCGCGCGCCGGTCAAATCGCCTCCCCTGGTCCCTTCTTCGAGGCCGGCAGCCTGGGCAAAGAGTTGCTCATAGTCTTTGGTGCCAGGTCGAACATTCGAAGCAGCCGTCCCAGGCTGTCTGGCAGAAGCTTGCCGGAGCCTCTTCAACGCCGGATTGATACGCTCGTCATCGCGCTCCGCGAAGTCCTTCGCCAGCGCGTCCAACCCGGGGTCCTCAATCCGGCCGGCGATTTGCGTGCGGTGGTTCTCGGCGAGCCATTTGCTGAACTTGCGTAAGGCCGCTAGATCGCGCCTCACGGCTGATCCTTTGACCACGGCTTTTGCCCGGTATTGGGCGAAGAGTTCCTCATCGTCCTTCGTGCCGGGTCGAACAGCCGAAGCAGCCGTCACAGGCTGTCCGGCAGAATGCTGCCGGAGCCTTCCCAACGCCACTTTGGTGTCGCCCAGCAGTACGGCATCGTTGCCCGCAAAGTCCTTCACCAGACCGACCAGCTGCCCATCCTCAATCCGACCGTTGATTTGGCTCTGGTGGTTCTCGTCAAGCCATTTGCTGAACTTGCGCAGCGCCACTATATCGCCAGCAATCGAGCTTTCACCCACCTTGGCTGTTTTAGCCGCCTCGGCACGGTAGGCGGCAAAAAGCACCTCGTCCGGATGCTCGCGGCCGCGCTTGCGGCGGCGCGTTTGCTGAACGACGGAAGCCTGGTGCGACGCCTCGGCCGGCGTTGTATGGCGCGCGCCGGTCAGATCGCCCTGTTGATTGGCCGCAGGCCGATATGCGTCCGCGACGACGTGAGCGAAGTTCACGACATCGGGTGCGCTTCCAAATCCCGTAGCGGGCAGGTTGACCCGCGGCGGCGGCATGGAACTCGAAGCTTCGCAAGCGCGCCCAATCGCTGCGCGGCTCCGCGGCTGATCGACACTTTGCGCGGTTGAGTGGACCACCCGCTCCGCATCCTGCCAGAACTGCGCCGAAGCGAAACTTGCGGCCGGCAACGGCCCGGCGCGGTCGGCGGCGGCAAAGAGCTCGTCCTGGTCAAAACTCTGCGCAGGTGAGTGAGCTGGTGGAGCAAAGGGCAAGTGCGAACCGCCTTCCCCGGCGCCCTCCTCTTGCAGCATCCTCGGTCCAACCGCATCTGCATTTGAGCCAGTCCGCCGCCTGGCGAGACGGCTGTTTGGAACAGCTTGCCGATGCTGGCCCGGCTGCAACGCGTTCAGATGCTCCTGAAAACGCGCCTGGTCGGTCTGCTGCTGTTGCGAGCCTGCATCGTCTGTGCGGGCGAAATCTGAGACGTGGGACCGATTGATATTGCTAAAGGGACCCATCGTATCTCCCTTGCCTGTTCCGAGCAGCTCAAGCCGCCCTGGCGGCTGGAAACTGTTCTATGGGGCTCAGCTGTCGACAGGCTGACGGACCGAGAGCGCGGCAGGACCAGTCGAGATCATCCCTCCAGGCGCGAAGGAGGAACTCGCTGCACGGCCCGCCGATCTTCCCGTTCGACGAGCCCCGTCCAGCCGCCGTTGCGAAGCTGTCGGATCTGGTGATGCCGCGCCTCGCCTATGCAGCCTTGCGGCGCGGCAACCTAGGTGAGCGTGCGTATTGCCTCAGGCGCTTGCGAAAGGCGCAGCCTTCCATGTCGTCTCGCGCGGATAATCACGCGGGTAATCATCAAGTAATTTCCGGAAACGCGCTAATCCCGGTACCAGCGGTTTGGATTACATTTCGCCCACCCGCTGCGCTTCCACTATCGTTTCCAGAAGACATCGAGCTCCGCCAGCTGGCGCTCGATTTCCTTCACGACCTCATAGACATTCAATCCGGACTTGGCAGCGATCAACTTGGCCAAGATCTCGCTTGCTACCAGAGCCGGCGCGATACTTTTGAAGAAGGATTGAGGATTGCTAATTACAATGACGCTTGCCTTGGCCATACGGGCGAGCGGCGATACGCTGCTGTCGGTGATGGCAACCACAGCCACTCCTTGGCGCGCTGCTTGCCTAGCCGTTTCGATGGTTGCACGACAGTAAGGCTCGATGCCTACCGCCAGCACTACGTCGCCTTTCCCGACACCTCGCAAGGCATCGATGCCGAGTCCCCCGGCCGCATCAAGAACGACCGCCTGCCGGCCGAGCCGTGACAGCGTGTAGGCAAAATGCTGTGCCACCGGATGCTCTGCGCGCAGGCCAAGGCTGAAGAGATTTCGGCTCTCGGCAAGGACACTGGCAGCAGCCGTCAGCTGCATCGCGTTCGCGCATTCCCCGAGCCTCGCGATTTCCGCTGCCAGCGTGCCCGCGACGACTCCGACCGTTGAGTAACTGCCATCGCCATCTTGCCGACGCTCAGGCAGCGGCGATTCGGCAGACGTGCGCAGGGCCTTCGCATAAATGCTGCGCATGTCTTCGTAGCGGTCGAGGTCGAGCCATCGCGCTAGCCTCATCATGGTCGTGTGGGACACACCCGCTAAATGCGCTTGCTCGCGCATGGACATCAACGCGACGTCCTGCGGATGGTCCAACACAAACCGGGCAGCCCGCTGGAGCTGAGGCGGCATCGTCTCAAACCGTTCGACTAAAAGGTCGGTTAGAGGCCCCTTTTTCATAGTCCTTCGCACCAGTCGGCCAGCTGAAAGGTACGCCCGATTTCACAAGAATAGACACTCGAAAAAATTCCAATTGGACGCTCTTGCTGAACCGCACTGCACCGGTACTGGGCTACATTACCCGATGAGATACGCGCCAGTTCTTCATTGAAAACAAAATGCCGCGCCCTTTCTGAATGACATCTCATGTCGTAGCGACAAGCACCCTCTTCTGCGCCTTCAAGTTTCAAGAACGCAGAGGCACGTACGTTCGGAGACATACCCTGTTTGATTGCCGTAGAAGGCGCACACTTACTGGATTTGAGCATTTGAGAGACCAATTCGCGTACCTATGGACCACGCTTTTTCGCGCTGATTTCGGGCTCGTCAGGTTTTGCGGGGAGAATGGGGAACAACTGATGAAAAGCTGCTGCGACCATGTTGATCGCCTGCGATGAGCTTCCGCGCGAATGCCAGTCTACCGCGATCGTGCCGGCGCACTCCGTCCGGACTTCTCGTCAAGCGCGAGCGACCGGTTAAGGTTGTTGACCAACATCTGGTTCCCGGGTTCTTTCCTGAGCGCTTGGCGATATAGCGCTTGTGCCGCGCCATGCCGTCCGCAAATGTCGAGCACAACTCCCTTCGCGTTCAATGTGCGCAAGTTGCCTGGAGCCGCGATCAAAACCCCGTCGAGCACCTGAAGGGCCTCCTTCGGGAGTTTCCTTGCTAGTAGGGCTTTCGTAAGCTGGATCGCCGCGTCGACATTGCCTGGTTGCTGCTGCAGCTGATCCCGCAAAGCCCGCTCGTGAGCATCCTGACCAACGGAGCTCAAGATGCGTTCGCGCATGGCCGGATTGATATCCTTGGCACCGAGCAACTCGGGTGACGGCGTGTCCTTCACTGAAAGAGCTTGCGTGCCCCAGCTAGCGCAACCGCCGAGAGGAAGAATGACAAGTATTGCGAAGGGAACTGACGCCAGACGAACTGAACGCAGCTGCGAAACGACTGTTGTTCTCATGTGAATGCCGCTATCCTTACGACTAATGCTACGCACTTCAGCTGGGCTCAACGCGCAAATTGTTACGTTCTCCTGACGTTTCATGATTCGTTGCAGCGGTGAGCTTGACGGATCCGACCGGCTGAATCGTAAACTCCGAATCCAGATCCTGATAAGACAAAACGACGAGATCGATCCCGTTGCGAGTAAGGAAACCGCGGACGAAGCGTCGGACATCCATTGAAGCCAATATGACAGGATGCCGCTGACCCGGCGCAGGGTTCGAATGGATCTGCCGCATTTGTGACAGCAGCATCTCACTTTGCCCGTCCCCCAATACGAGGTAGGGACCAACAGCCGAATCACGTATCGCGCTGCGCACCAAATTCTCGGTTTCACGTTCGATAATAAAGGCGGGCACCACACCCTGAGCGTTGGCAAAACGATGACAGATCTGTCGCGTCAGACCGGAACGAACATATTCCGTCAACAATGCGACGTTTTGCTCCTGCTCCCCCCATTCGGCCAGTGCCTCCAGGACAAGGCGGGTGTTGCGGATCGGGATATCTTCGTCCAGTAGACGGCGCAGGACATCGGCAATCCGGGGGATCGGCGTCGTGCGTAGCACCTCCTTCACCAAATCGGCATATTTCTGCTCCATTCGGCCCAGCAATTCACGCGTCTCTTGGATGCCCACCAAGCGCCGCGCACGGCGCGTCAGCGTTGCCTGGACTCGCGATGCAATAAGTTCGATGGGACTGTGATAGCCGATGCCGGCGTCATTGAGAGCCGATGCATGGCTTTGTTCGACCCAGATCTTGCCCGCTTGTGGGTCATGCTGGAAGGGGATGCCGCTCAATTCAATATTGGCCAGATCGTCGGTGAGCCTTAGCTGCGTCGGATCAATCGCATCCTGTTCGACCGGTACGCCCTCGACATCTATCCTGAACTGCGGGTCCGGCAACTGCTGTTCGACTGCAACAGGGATGCGAGGAACAATGATGCCGAGGTCAGATGAGACCAGTTCCGAAACGCGCTCAATGTGCTGTTGCAATTCGGTTTGGTTGATCGCATCTCCAAGGCTCGGTGCAAGGAGCAGGGTGATCGGACCTCCTTCCGGAGGTGGGGTTTGCTTTTTTGGCTCCCCGGGAGCTGCAGTGGTAGCATTTGCATTGTCGCCGTTTTGCTTATCACCTTTGGTAAAACTTGCCGTCGCGAAGACCGCGGCCAACACGAGAAAGACGGGCAGAGGGAAGCCGGGAACAAACCCCATCGCAACCATGACACCAGCAGCCAGCCTCAATGCCCGCGTATTGGCGGTGAGCTGGCCGGCTATGTCGGCACCAAGGTTGAGTCTCCCGGCCCCACCTACACGCGTGACTATGGTCGCCGATGAAATCGACAGCAGCAGCGCCGGAATCTGTGAGATTAATGCATCACCTATGGTCAGCAGAGTGTATTGGTGCAGCACCTCGCCGAAGGGCAAACCCTTAGACAGCCCGATGGAAACTCCGCCCAGCAAGTTGATACAGATAACCACCAGCCCGGCGATGGCATCGCCCTTTACGAACTTCATGGCCCCGTCCATAGCGCCATAAAGTTGGCTTTCTTTCTCCAACATGGCGCGCCGCCTACGAGATTCATGCTCATCGATGTGGCCATTCCTTAGCTCGGCATCGATCGCCATTTGCTTGCCTGGCAGAGCGTCCAGCGTGAATCGCGCCGCCACTTCTGCAACGCGTTCGGCACCCTTTGCGAGAACCATGAACTGGACCATGGTCACCACTAGAAAGATGACAAAACCTACGACGATGTTGCCTGAGATTACGAAATCGCCGAACGTGTGGATGATGCTGCCGGCCTCCCCCTCCGCAAGGATTAGTCGCGACGTTGCAATGGTAAGCGCGAGGCGGAACACCGTAGAGATCAAAATGACGCCGGGCAGGGAAGAAAGTTCAAGTGGCGTGCCGACATACAGGGCAACCATTAGAAGAAGTATGGCGAATCCGAGGTTGAATCCGATCAGGACGTCAACGACCGCGATTGGGATTGGCATGATCATCATGCCGATCGCCAGAAGCAGCATTAACGCGACCATTATATCCGGGTTGGCCGGCGCTCGCGCGATGAAGTTGCGCATGAGGTTCGCCATTGCGACCTTCTTTATGTTTGTTTGAGAAGAACTGTGCTGCTGCGAAGTGAAACGTAGCTTTGGAAAACGGCTCGCGCCTCGTCCATGCGACGGGCTCGCAGCAGCGCATGGCTACGCATGAGAGTCAGAGGGACGCGAGAAGATTGCTGGTCGTCAAGTACGTCCAGCCTGTCCAGGATCGTCAGTGCTTCATCGCCGAGACCCTCAGCAATCAGCGCATAGGCGAAAATCCGTAGCAGGCTGACATCTTGAGAATTGTCGCTGACGGCGAGCCGCAACAAGGCTAGGCTTTGGGCGCTCTGCCCACACGCTAGGTGGGCATAGGAAAGGGCGCAGAGCAAATCTCGCTCCTGCTCGGAAATCAGCACGACATCACCGGTCTTTGGCAACGTGTGTCCCGACGGGATGACGTAACATTTGAGTGTTATTCTTCATCCAGGTCGACCTTCGCTCGCCTTGATCAAGCTGTTCCGGTTCTGTCGCAACAGCACCAGCCGCCGGAACTCCTCTTGGAGGGCGGAAATACCTTCACGCGCCACCGAATCCTCAGGTACCGCCGCTAGCGCGTCGACCAAGGCCTCCAGAAGAACACCACGCTTCCCTTCGCGCAGGATTTCCGGATGACGTAGGCGTGGCGTGATGAAGGAGAGCTGGCTACGTGCGAGAGTATGGCCATAAAGAGCGGCCATTGCAGCGCGGGGCTCGATCTCACTGATCTGAGTGCTCTCGCTTGGGCTGACGCGCGTGACCGCCTCGATTTCACTAATTCCCAACGATCCGTTGGCCGTGCGTGCGAGCGGCATATCGTGCGCGTGCGCACGCCGCAAAGTCGATGCATGCTTCTTGCTACTATTTGCATGAGCGCGATCGATCTCCATATTCGTAAGCGCGATTTTCCCCGCATTCTTGGTTCCATCATTGGCCGGCTCGGCTGCTCCTGCAGGCTCGATGTTAAGATCGCGCGCCGAGGTGCCGGAGCCGACAGGGTAGCTGGACATCTTGACCATGGAGTTCTCCTACCGAACCTGGAAGTTTAATAAGGGAGCGCAGCAACGCGGCCATTTCGGCTCAGCAGCACATGAGCGTCCTCAATCCGATCGACCATCCATCCATTATCCAATAGAGCGCCGACGAAATACTTCTGCCCACCGATCAGAAGATGTGGCAGATTCCCGCGCCAAACAGCTTCAATGGGGATTGCGGATGGCGCCTTGTCCTCTTTGATCACCACACCGTTCACGAGTGTTAGCGCTCCATTCGTGCGATGATCGAACCGCTGTTGGATCTTCTGCCACTTGGAGACCAAGGCAGGCGTGACGGTGCCCTCGGCGGTAACAACACTGTCTGCGGATTTGATCTTGATATCGAATAACTGCGCCCGATCAATTTCGTCTTGCAGCGCTTTCGCCGCTAACTGGACGCTCTGATCACCAGGGCGGTTGATGGTTACCTTCGATATAGGTGCGGGGTTAGTAGGATTGGCGCTCAATCCACTGGCGCTGCCGTAGAGGGAAAAAATGGTTGAGAGCGCGCCGACTCCAATGCAGCTCAGCAAGACGACGGCTATCACTGGCATTGAGAGGCGACGCATGCCAATGGGGCGCTTTTGCCCGGCATCTTGAACGGACCAGAGAATGGACATCGCGCCCACATGAATGACGACAGGGAGAGACACAACAACGCGCTCGCCTGCTGCAACATTTTGGTTGCCCTCTATGCGGACCCCATCCGCAAGGGCCTCGACCTCGATCGAATTGCCAAGAAGACTGATACGAAGATGACGCGCCTCTAGCCCTTGCTCGATGAAAATTATATCGGACTCAAGACCACCACCGATTACATTCGGCCCCAGAGGCGCATTACCAGTCAGCCCAGAATAGAGGCCCGACAGCACCTCGAAATCGACGGAAATGGCGTCATTCACGGAACTCTCCCGCACAAGGAGATGAGCCGTACAGCATGGCCGTACGGCTCATTTTGACTCCACATTGCACTGCCAAGGCAGCGTTCGGGACGACACTACGTCCCGTTTGCAATGTTACTGAACGCGCTCGTCGGCCACCTTCTTGATTGATTGAAGGTTGGTTGTAACGGTGCGCAGCATCACGCTCCTTTCCGTCGCCTCTGCGCTCATTGCCGTGAGCGCCGCAATTTGCGACTGGAAGGCGGCAGTCCCAGCCCCTTCAGCAGCCATATTGCCAATGGCCGGAGCAGCACCACCACCAGCAGGGGGAGCAACTTTAGACATATCATTTTACCTTTCCGTTCGAATTGTGCCGTACTTGACGGCTTACACTCCTGACGCCGAAGGATCCGGCGTCAGGCATCCTCTTCCGTGTCACCCATGGCGTCATCGAAATCAGCCATGGTATCGCTCGCCATTTGTACCGCAATGGAACTCAGAACACTTTGGAATGCCGCACTCTGATCTACGGCTTGCGGGTCACTTCCGGAACTGACCGAACCGCTGTCCCGACCACCCTCCCCAACCGGTCGGCCACTACCAGAAGGCCCGCCGGGCTCATCCTGCCTATCCCCATGGCCCGCTCTAGCCAAGGAAGCACCGGTGCCGCCACCTCCACCTCTAATTGCTCCGACCATCAGGTACCTCGGTTCCTTTATTGCCCTCAAGAGGCTGCGATGCAGTGTTCAAAATCGACTTGCTCAAAGTAAGAGCGCGAGCTTTCGAGAAGCTGACGGCTCAAAAAAAAACGAAGGGACGCTGTCACAAAACTGATGGTCGTGTACGGGCTGGCCTGCTCATATCGATGCGACGGCGGCTTTAACAGGTTGCTGAAAAAGTCGTGCACCGACTGCCAAGCAAGTCGGAATTGGAGTCCAAACGAGAATCGAAAAGCGAACAAAACAGAATCAAAGCCACGAGTCGGCCGGACCAAAAACGTTTTTCAGCAGCCTGTTAAAGGCGCCATTTTCCCGGCAAGGTGGGATCGGAAGGGGCTGTCATGCTCGGTGCCGCAATTGAAGCAGTTCGATGTGAAGCGTTCGTAGTATGCGAACTCTGCCGATGGATGAATTCAGATGGTAGGGGGCTCGCCGCGCCATCGTTATAGACCCGTTCACGATCGCCGCTAAACTGGCGGTCCATAGGTATATAGCGCGGGTGCGGAACGGTGCTTTATTTTTTCAGACGCAAGTCAGCGAGTGCTTTTGCCAGCGAGCGCTTGGCGGCTGCGGTGGCGTTTGGGGGGCAACAAATCCGGACGCGCGATGAGGCCATCGACGATGGCCCCCCTGACTCCGCTTCGGTGGTTATTACGCTCTCGTATCGGTGTTTTCACTGCCCTGCGACTTGAAACGATACCGAGGGCTCATTCACACGCTCCCTTCAGTTCCTGTGCTTGTCTACGGTCTATCCTCGTGACGCAACAATATTGGCGAATTGCTGAGTGGCGGCCGCATTGGGCACAGATGGGCGTGTAGCGCGCTGAGGCATGGATCCGCGTTCTTTTTGTCTTGTTGGTGAGGCGGGATGAAGGTGAGATCGGCTTGTTGGTAGAATGGTCTGCGCTCATCGATCAGTTGGGCGATCTTTTGCTCCGGGTCAGGGCCTCGCAGCAGCGGGCGGCTGGTATCCCTTTTGAGGCGCTTTTTGATAACCTCCAGCTTGGTATCGAGCCAGATCGAGACCGCCTTGTCGCCGATGAGACGGCGGCTCTGCTCATGCATCAACGCGCCGCCGCCGGTGGCGATCACCGCGGGCGCTTCCTCCAGCAGACGGGCGATCAGTTTCGCCTCCATCTCCCTGAAGTAGGCCTCGCCCTGCTCTTCGAAGATTTGCGAGATCGATTTGTGGGTCTGCTTTTCGATTATTTTGTCCGTGTCGTGGAAGTGGAGCTGCAGTCGCTTCGCGAGAGCTGGGCCGATGCTGGATTTGCCGGCGCCCGGCATGCCAACGAGCACGACCGGCCGACTGCCGAGCGCCGCGACGACTTCCTTCGCCTGTGATGACCCGACGGTTTGCGGCATGCTTGGTTGCCCGACAGGTCGCAATTTCAGGGCCGCAGTGGCGCCTGCACCGCGTTCGCCTTCGGCTTCCCACTGAAGCACGGCCAGAGCGCCATCGGGGACTGGAACGCCCTGGCAGTTTTCCATGACGCGCTGCATGAGTTGCTCCGCAGGAGCGTCCCCACCCGCCCGCCGCAGCTGGTCCAGCTGCTTGTATGTGTGATGATTGGCGAGCTTGGCTTGGTAGCTGGCCGGCGTATGGAACTCAACCTGGAAGCGATAACCATGCGGTGTGGCGAGCACGCTCTGGATGCCGCTGAAAGTCGGATTGCGCATCCTGAACCAGTTGGTTGTGTGGCGTTCGGCGTAGCCGCGCTCGTCGAAGGCCAGGATGGCTTTCTTAAAGCCACGGGTAAAATCCTGGTCGGGGAGTTCGAAGATGTGGCGGACAGCGTTGCTTATCAGCTGCGGCGCGCTGCCAGAGGGGGCGTTCAATCCGGTGAGCTGTTCAGCCATCGAGCCTTCCGATCGCACCCGGCGATCGAAATGAGGCATGTTCACCGGGATGCCGGCCTGCCTGAGGCTCTCGGCAACCCAGATTGCCGCTGCGGTGATTGCCTCCTCTTCAACTCTCGCGCGCGTCGCCTCGATTTTGGCCTGCTCCGATGCTTCCTGGCGGCTCAGCGTTACCGTCACATCGGAATCCATGGCGGCAGGGCGGCGGCCGGAGCGTTCGGGCAACAGGCCGTTCTGTGCGGCGAATTTGATCGAGGCCTCCATGACGCAAGCCGCCAGCGTGGGATTGTCCTTGAGTTCCTCCAAGGTCGCATCGACATCGAACCTGCCCTGGCTGAGTGTCGCCGCCATGCTCTTGACGTAAGGCACGGGCTGCAAGCCCGGCGTCTGGCATAGGAGCCGCTGCAGCTCATGGCCTTTTTTCATAAACCGGCGGGTGCCGGTGTCGGATTTATAGGCATCCGTCCCGACCTTAATGCCGAGGCTCAGCAGGTTGCTTGTGCTTTCGACGAGGTCGTCCGGATTGTAGCCATCTGGGGAAGGATCGATCCGGGCTTGAGAGTGGTCGAGCAAAAGCTGGACGCGGTCGCGCGGCTGGGACGTTGCCGGATAGCTCTCCGCTAATTCCTGGAAGAGGTTTGCAAGCGCTGGGCTCACCGACGGGCTTAAATCGTCCACGATCTCGACGGTTGCGGACAAGTTTTGCTGATCCGCCTTCGCCGCCCATGCCGCAAGCTCGGTCACGAGCAACGCGGCCATCTCGCGCGCGACCGGATGCCGGGCGACCTCGATCTCCTGCCTCGCCCTGGCGAGCGTGTCCTGGATATCCTGGCCCCGCACCTCTTCCGCGTTCAACAGGTTAGCGATGTCGCGCCTGAGCTCGTGGTGAATGCCCTCGTAGGTGCCAAAGACAGCACGCTCGGCAAACCAGCGTCGCGCCTCGTCGGACTGCGCCAGAAAGTTTCGCTGCAGGCAGCTATAGGTTTCCAGGACGTCCTGCGTGGTGGCAAGGATCTGGCGGGCACGACTGAATTGGTAGCTATCGTCCTTAAGCGCCGGGGTATGCGACTTCGCCGGCTTGAGTGAGCGAACGCCGCGCGCTTGCTCCTTCTCATCGAACTGCCGCACATGCTCATAAAGCTGCGGTCGGTCGCCGATGATGATGACCGCGTCCCCGTCGAAGTCGCCGTCAAGCTTCTTCTGTTCACTGGTCGGGATAGCAACCAAAGAGCCCGGAGCAAACACCTCCGTCGCCTGGAGGATGCCTATGCTGTCGACCGGCGTGTCCACCTTGGCGCGATCCTTGCCGTGTGTCCAGCTCGAATGCGATTTGACGTCTTCGGCGGACAGCACCAGCCCACGCTCGGCGTAGTCGGCCGGCCACATCTTGTCTGGCACGACGATCAGAATGCCTTTGGCAAAAAACATCGGATCGTCGCCCGCCAGTTCTTTCCCGTTCTTCTCGGCGACATTGAAACTGTATTGAATGGCTACGCAGCCATCCAGGAAGGCCGCAGTCGGATCCCCATCACCTGCCGACCTGACTTGCTTGGCGCCAAATGGCCGCAGGTTGGCCTTGTCATAGGGGGCTCGCCCGATCAGCACGCCACCCCTCCCCGTCAAGGTCTCGCTCTTGAGCGTGGGCACATGGACGCAATCATCACTGGACGGTACGGCGACCGCGCCGGGAGCGTCGATGTGTCCGGCCGTCACGGTGCGAAACAGATCCTCGGCCCCCAGCTCTTGTCCTTCTCTGCTGTCGAGCCAGGTCTTGGCCTTCTCGCGCGTCTCATCCGCCACCAGCTCGCTGCGCGGATAATGTTGCAGCGCCGAGGCAGGAACGGACGATCTCCTTGCCTCAGCAAAAGCAGCCACCCGATCGAGACCTTGGCCTTGAGCGGCCCGACGAACAGCCGGCATACGCTCGGCCAACGAAGCCTTTATGAAGCCGCAACCGTCATGCGGTCGCAAGGCGATCGGGCCTTCCGGCCCGGTCAGCCTGAAGGGATGCGCCTCGCCCGTCAGACGGTCCGGCAGCAGCGACAGTTTGAAGGCTCCTTCGAGTGCGTAGTCGTGGGGCCCTAGACCTTTGATCGCCGGGGGCGCGGCAAAGCCTCGGCGCTGCGTGTAATAATAGGCTTCTTTGAATGGTGCCCAGTGTCGCGACAGCTGCTCGAACGCCGTACCCGGTGCGGTTTCGGCATATGGAATTGCCAGCAGCTTCCCCCCGAGCGCCTGAGCCCCCGTTTCGCCTGGAGCGCGGGCGGCGATCTGGGCAAGGGTCTTTTTCGGCGGTTTTGACTTGCTGCCGCCGAATAGATCCATCCGGTATGGCACACCCTCGACACTCAATGTCCGCCCCAGCATGAAGGCGCTCGGCTTTCCCGGCAGTTGTACCGCGACCACCTTCACCGCCCCTGAGGTCAGGCGATGGAAAATGGAATAGCGCGTCTCGGGCTCCGTCGGCAATCGCCGCCCCTGCATGTCCACCACCGGCAACTGCATCAGCCCCGCATCACCCTCCGGCGGTCTCGGCTCGTGGTCCATAGCGCGCAATACCTTATGGACATCGAAGACGGCGGCTGGATGTCGGGCCTGGATCAGTGCCGCGTTCTGGGCCATGAACTCGTCCAGCGCCTCGACCGGCCCCTCTGCCTCGATTTGCGCGATCAGGTTCCAGCTCATGTTGGAAAGGTCGCCTTCGATGAGGCCGCGCGTGCTGGCCAGGATCTCCCTGGTCCCGCGATGCAGCTCATCCCGACGCCGCTTCAAAGTGGAACTTTCGGCATCGACGTAGGGCCTCTTGTAAAGCCCCTCAAGGACAGCACGGGCCTTGAGCACTTGATAAATCGACAAGGCGGGACAGCGGCTCGAATTCGGTCCAGCGATCCGCTCGGCCTCGCTTGCCTTGAGTTGCGCCTTGATCTTGTGCTCCACGACTGGTTGAATGTCGTTCAGCAGGTTTAAAGTCTGCCTGCGGTGCCAGCGCAACGCCCTTTGGGAGCTGCGCGCCAGCGGCACCAGAGCGGCGCAGAGATTGCCCATGGTCTCGAGGTTCTCTGGCGCAAAGCCAGAGGTCCGATGCAATGCCTCGAGCCGATCCAAGCCTGCCCGTGCCAGTAAACCCAAATCGTCATGCAACTGCGCCTTCGCCAGCGCCTTGAAAATGTGCACGATGCTTAGCGCATCGGCCTGCTCCAGGCGATCGCTGGCGTAATGAAGATGATGGGCCAGCTGATGCAGCCGATCCCTCAGCAGAGCGGTGTCTGCAATCTCTCCGGCGTCCTGTCCCCGTACGACGCCGCGCCCCAAGATATTGGCGATGGTGCCGAGCGCGACGGTAGTGAAGGTGCTAAATCTTGGACCCGCCGCGCCGAACCCGCGCGCGATATCCATGATCGCCCCGTGGCATACCGGTTGTTCGGGCCATTTGCTGAAGCCATGCAGGACAATGGCAAGTTGCTGCGAGGAGAAATCGGACAGCCCCCCGGTGCGGTCGGCGCGACAACGAACTTCAGCAGCAATTGCGACCGAGGCGTCCCCGCACCCCGTCTCGTCAGTCCACTTGCTGAAACCGTTAACCAGATTTGCCAGATCCTGCGGATTGAAAGCAGATAGCTGCTCGGCGCGATCGGCACGGCGAAGCACATCGCCGGCGATCGCGACGGTAGCCTCGCGACAGCCCGCCTCTACCGGCCACTTGCTGAAGCCATTCACCAGGTTCGCCTGCTCCTGCGCAGTAAAATCGGTCAGGTGGGCGCCGCGGCGGCGAACCTCACCGGCAATCGCAAGGGTGGCCTGGCAACAGCCCGTCTCATCCGGCCACTTGCTGAAGCCGTTCACCAGGTTCGCCAGAGACTGCGGGGTACAATAAGATAGCTGGCCAGCGTGGTCAGCGCGGCGCCGGATCTCGCAACCGATCGCGACGGTAGCGCGGCGACACTCCACTTGTTCCGGCCATTTGCTGAAGCAACCTACCAGGTTGGCCAGATCCTGCGGATCAAAGACGGACAGCGCGTCGGCGCGGCGGCGAACCTCGCCGGCTAGAGCGACGGTGGCCGCAGCACAACCCGCCTGCTTTGGCCATTTGCTGAAACCGTTCGCCAAGTGTGCCAGATCCTGCGGGCTGAAAGCAGATAGCTCATCGGCACGGTCCCCGCGATGAAGCATCTCACCAGCGATCGCGACCGTGACGTCACCACAGACTGCTTCATCGGGCCATTTGCTGAAACCGAGCGCAAGGTTCGCCAGCTCGCGCGAATCAAAACCAGGGAGCCGGCGGGCGCGGCGGCAAAGAACCTCACCAGCGATCGCGAGCGCGGCCTCGCGGCAGTTCGCCTGATCGGGCCACTTGCTGAACCCGTTCACCAGGTTTGCCAGATGCTGGTGGGCAAAACTGGAAAGTCGGCCGGGGCCGCGGCGAACCAGCTCACCAGCGATCGCGACCGTGGCGCTACTACAGCTCACTTGGTCCGGCCGTTTGCTGAAGCCGTTCACCAGATTCGCTAGTGCCTGCGGAGTAAAATCGGACAGCCTATCGGCGCGGCGACGAATCTCACAGGCGATCGCGACCGTGGCTTCGGCACATGCCAACTCGGCAGGCCACTTGCTGAAGCCGTTTACCAGGTTCGCCAAGTCCCGCGAATCAAAACCCGAGAGCCGGTTGGCAAGGCGACGGACTTCACCGGCGATCGCGACAGTGGCAAGGCGTGAACTCTCTTGTCCAGGCCACTTGCTAAAGGCGTTCACCAAGTTTGCCAGGTGCTGGTGAGTGAAATTGTCGAGCCGATCCGCTCCACTGGCGCGGCGACGAATCTCACCCGCGATTGCGAGGGTGGCCGCACCACACCCCCCTGTGTCAGACCACTTGCTGAAGCCGTTCACCAGATTTGCCAGACCCTGCGGAGTAAAATCAGATAACGCATCGGCGCCGCGGCGAAGAACCTCTTTGGCAATCACCGCCGTGGCCGCGCCACAGCCTGTCCTCTCCGGCCATTTGCTGAAACCGTTCACCAAGTTCGCCAAGTTCTGCGAATCAAGAGCAGAGAGCCGGCTGCCGCCGCGGCGAAGCACCTCACCAGCGATTGCGCCTGTGCCGTCACCGCAGCCTGCAGCTTCCGGCCATTTGCTGAAACCGTTCACCAAATTGGCCAATTCCTGCGGATGAAAATCACAGAGCCAGTTGGCTTGGCCAGCGCGACGGCCCACCTCGCTGGCGATGGCGACCGTGGCCGCGCCACACCCCGTCTCTTGCGGCCATTTGCTGAAACCGTTCACCAGATTCGCCAAATGCTGTGGCTCAAAACCGGCGAGGCCGTTTGTCCGTTCGGCGCGGCGACGGACCTCACCGGAGACTGCGACCGAGGCAAGGCGTGAGTTTTCCTGTTCCGGCCATTTGCTGAACCCGTTCACCAACAGGGCCAGGCTTTGACTGTCGAGTTCCCGAAGCACTCCGCTTTGCTCGCAACAAAATTCAGCAATGCTGCCCATCCCATTTTGGCAAGCCGGCACCCGTGGATATCGGCTGAACGATAACGCCAAGAGCGCAAGCGCTTTGGGCTCGACATCAATGAGTTCGTGGGCAAACCTAGACACCTGAGCTGCCATGGCCCGGCAAGCTTCCATGCCTGCCGGGCCTTCCTCGCGGCTCACTGCATTGCAAACTGTGGCATATCCCCATGTTTGCCGGACGCGGATATCGTGCTGCCAGTTGGTGACAAATCGAGATGTGAACTGGGCAGCGGCCTGTTGCAGGAATGTTGCAAGTTCCGGCATCTTCAGATCTCTGCGATAGCGCACCACAGCCATTGAGAATTTGCGGATGTCACCAGCGAAACCGATGTCGTGTAGGGCGCCATTAAGCAGTTCTTGCGAGTTTGCAGTGCGGCCATCCCGCCTAGCTACATGGTCGATAGGTCGCTCGCCTGATCTGGCGCCCAGATCGGGTACGCTTTGTCGATGTGGCGGCAACGCGTCGATGCGCGAGCTTCCGGCCGCTTGATGGCTGCGCCAGGGTTCGCCACCGGGCTGCCGCCTTGGTCCGTTCCGTAGCGAGATTCCGCCGTGACCGTCCCGCCCGGCTTTATTGTCGATCGGTCGTTCTCCCGGCCTGGCAGCCGGTTCGCTCACGCTTTGCTTACGCGGTGGGCGCGCGGCTGTATATGAAGGTCCGGCTGATCGATCGCCGCGCCAGGGTTCGTCATCAGGATGCAAGAAGCCTTCTTCTCGGGTTGGCCCCTCGCCCTCCGGCACCGAGGGGAAACGACGACGCCGCCCACTGATTTGACCTAGAGCAGCAGCCAAAAGTCGGTGTGAGCCAAGCGAGGGACCGGCAGGGCGGCCGCCAGCAGAATTATCGGCTTGGGGCGCAATGGGAGCGGAGGACGTCCCTTGGTTTTGAGGCCCAGAGTGCATCCGCTGCACGACGGAATTGAACGATTGACTGCCTTCTTCAGGGGCGCGGCCTGATTGCGGGCACGGACCGCTCGATCCCCGCGTGCTGCCGGAGTCAGCACCTCCAATATGCGATCTTCCAGTTCGTCCAATGCCCGTCATATATCCAATCTCCAATGCGGGCAATGCGCCGCCTATAGTGTCGAGGCTGATTCGCTCATCCGTGGGTCGAGAAGTGCGATGGACCGGGCGCCCAGGCGAAGATGGTCTTCACGAAACGGGGGTTCTGAAAAGTCTGACGCTGGCCATGCCCTCATCAGCCGCTCGAAGCGCATGCGACCGAAGTACTCACCCCATTGGTCAACTCAGCATGCGTGAGACCCCATCGGTCCCGTTCGAGGTCTTGTGGATCGCCCTGACGCGATCGCTTGCACGGCACCGGCGGCTATTCCCAAAGTTTGCCTTAATCCGGAGCACGCGCAGCAGTCGCGGCAGGAGATGTCGCGCGCACGTCGGCGGCATGGAAATAACGGGAACCGCGGTCATCGAGCCATGCGCCAAAGGCGACGATGTCCCCCGTACCACCCGACAGACATCG
Organism: Mesorhizobium humile; assembly: GCF_033977215.1. Taxonomy (NCBI): domain Bacteria; kingdom Pseudomonadati; phylum Pseudomonadota; class Alphaproteobacteria; order Hyphomicrobiales; family Phyllobacteriaceae; genus Mesorhizobium; species Mesorhizobium humile. Next base: position 2,629 of record NZ_JAVIIV010000043.1, on the reverse strand, counting down.
ATCTTTCGCAAAATGTTGCTTTCCTGAGACAATGACAAAGCTTTGGCCATCGCACATAGCCGTCCTTACCTTACATAAACCTGACCTGCGCTCAGCCAAAATGCTGAAGTTGCTAAAAGCGAAGACCACTGGAACTACTGCGGCAGCGGGCGCGGGCTACAGCCTGAGAGAACTGGAAATTTGTGAGCAATCTGCGTCATCGTCAGCCCTGCGGCCGCTCCGTGGCCGAAGAGGCCGAACGATGGGAATTGCGCGCCTGCCATATCGGCTGCAGACCGACGACCGGGCAACCATGCAGGCGTTGTTCGCCAGCTGCAAAAAATTCGATTCCTGTCGGTACCCTCGTGTCGACACTGTCCTGGGCAACAGGGCGCGTGTCGTGACCACAAAACGAGCCGCAATGGCCTGATCGCTCGATGGGACGCAGGCGGCGAGAGCTCAATAGACACGGTGACGGTCGCAGCAGTCTGTCAGTGGCGTTCGAGGAGATCATATCTGCCTGTTCATTCCCGCTCAGCCATCCGAGTTCGCAACCAGTTTGAACATCAAACATCAGACCGGCAAACCAGTAGCCTCGTCATTGCCACCCACAGGCTGCGCACTTCAATATCTGTGAAATTACCGGCACGTACAAAGGTGCTCGTCAGCCTTTTGACAGCTAAATGAGAGATACACCGGACGTTGAACAACGCAAAGCCTTCGAAGCGGCCGTTAGGTTCGATCGAAATGCAAATTCCGCATCCGAGCTTAGCTTGGGTCCAGCTATGATTTGTCTCATCTAGGGAGAGTGATTTGGAGCCCCACAACGGATGGTTTGATACGGACGCCTGGATGCGCGACTACGCTGCTCTGCAGGAACAGCAGCGGGCGAGGCAACAATCGGGAGGCATGCCCGCGGATCAAGCACATTTTGAACAGCAACTGAGCGAGTTGCAGCTCAGTTCCGCTGGTGCGCGCCCCAGTGATGCTACTTACCCTGAAGCTAGTATGCCTGACACTCGCCCTGCCAAGCCGCATGGAACCCCCCAGCGCGCTGACATAGAGGATTCAATGTGGATGCCTCCGCAGTCCAAGCCACGAAATGGCGGGTTCAACAGCACGTGCTACACCGGGCCCTTGGGAGCGCCTCCTGCTGTGCGGACGAAGGACGGCAAAGGCCGGCACCTATGGTCACGTGTGAAGTCAGGTGTCGTCAAAGCCTTTTCGGGGAGTTGTCGCGAGGACTCGTCCGGAATGTCGGCGTCGGATGTAGTTCATTCAGAGCTTCGCATATATTACGCGAAGCGACGGCTCCCGACCGAGCCCTTTGAGGCGGACAAAATCCTTGTTTCCAGGTTTTTGAGGGCGTCTCTCGGCAGCACATTCGTGCAGACTGCCCAGAGGAATGCATCTCATTTGCACCAGTTCAGTGCATGGCTTAACCAGCGCGAGAGGGACCCAATTGCCGACCGGCTGAACGACCATGAGTTGGACATCGATGCACGGGAGTATGCGCAGCAATTTGACTCTACCGGCAGCAAGAAAACCAAAGATCAAATCATAGAGGCATTGGAAAATATACGACAAACCAATCTGCCACCAGCTGAGCTCACAGATGACGAGAGGCTTATTGCGGGGTTCAGCGAGGCGGCCCAATCCGCCGGCCGTGCGAGAAAGACCGTTAGTGGGTGGGAGACGAGTCTGCATAAATTCCGCACCTGGCTACGGCCCACGAACTTAACGCTGTCCAGCTTGCTTGACCGCCCCGAGGATCTGAATCGACTTGCGACACGCTCTGGCACAAGAGATATCCATGCGGCATTGACAGTGCTTCAGGAGTTCCATGCCGCGAACGTCGAGGAACGCCCCCCAAATTTCAACCCCCACCGCCGACAGCGCTTGGCTGCCCCTCCTGCCGAAGATGCTGCGCTCATGAAGAGGTTCAAAACGGCAGCCATGCAAGCCGGGGTTCCCAAAAACACGATTGACAGCAGCCTGATACATGCAAAAAAATTCGCCAACTGGCTCCATGAGAACGACAAGGAGCCGTTGGCTTCTCGGTTTCGAGATGAATCGCTGGCGGACGATTTAGACCTGTATAAAGCCCAGGGTAACGACCCTGAGAACCGTCTTCAGTCGACGCTGAATCATCTCCGGAGGCTTATGTCGGAAGGGTGCGGCATCGAACAGATCGGGCCCGGCCCGCGTATCATGGGGCGGCGCCTCCTGGATGCTTATCCCGACGACGCCGAACTTATCGACCTTGTGACCCAAGAAAGATTGAGCAACCTTGGACCCGAGCCGACTGCGAAACAGAAGGCCCCTATTTTCCATGCGGCTAGCGTGCAACGCAGGTTTAGTGATTGGCTCCAAAGGGAGAAGAAGGGGAGCATAGTGAGCCGACTCAAGGGGGGTCAGCAGCAACAAAGTGAGTTGATGCGAGATGTCAAGGGCTTCGAACAAGCCACTAAGCATGCCAAGCTGCGTCTCAACGACCTTCGGCAATACCTACAAGTCGTTGAGGCGAACAGAGCGCTCGGGTTGCGGGATCCTGAGGAGGCGGGTTCGTTCGCCGGGGAAGGCGCCCAGCAGGCCAGCTCGTTTCAAGAGTTTTCCTCAGCTCCGCATACTCCGTTCGAGGGGGCTTGGG
>NZ_JAVIIV010000042.1:0-21875 GCF_033977215.1 Mesorhizobium humile | reverse complement strand
TTGCCAACGATGCGCTCGAGGTCGGCGAAAACGCGGTAGCGACGCTCGGCGTGGAGCTGGTCGATCGCATCTTCGAAGAACCGCTGGTAGTTCATGTCGACTTCCCAATTTTGCGGCGGATCATAGTCACTGCCCCATGCCACGTCCACCGGACCCCACCGGTCAAAATGCCACGCCCCGGCCCTGTTCCTAACGATGCCGGATCGTGGCCTATTCCCGGCTGTTTGAAGCAGCTTTGTTTCAGTACGATGCCTCGGACGGGAGGAACTGTTACGGACTTAACATTATGGGGAGGCGTATGCATATCGCCCAAAAGTGCACAGCGGTTTTGGGGGAACGACATAGGCTTTAGCGGGCTTGCGGCGGGGTTTCCAGCACGGTGGCTGTTGAGACAGTTTCCGATAAATCTTGATCAGCGAGGTAGAAAATGACGGTTTTGGTGACGGGCGGTGCCGGCTATATCGGCAGCCACATGGTCTGGGAGCTGCTGGACGCCGGCGAGAGCGTCGTGGTGCTCGACCGGCTTTCCACCGGCTTCGAATGGGCGGTGGCGCCCGAGGCAAAGCTCGTGATCGGCGACGTCGCCGACAAGGAACTGGTCGGCCAGGTGATCCGCGAAAACAAGGTCGACGCCATCATCCATTTCGCCGGCTCGATCGTGGTGCCGGAATCGGTCGCCGATCCGCTCGGCTACTACGAGAACAACACCTGCAAGACCCGCACGCTGATCGAAACCGCGGTGCGTGAAGGCGTGCCGCACTTCATCTTCTCCTCCACTGCCGCCGTCTATGGCGGCGCCGGGCTGGAGCCGGTGCGCGAGGATGCCCGCCTTGCGCCGGAATCGCCTTATGGCCTCTCCAAGCTGATGAGCGAATGGATGCTGCGCGATGCGGCGCTGGCGCACGACATCCGCTATACGGCGCTGCGCTATTTCAACGTTGCCGGCGCCGATCCGAAGGGCCGCACCGGACAGTCGACGCCCGGCGCCACGCATCTGATCAAGGTCGCCTGCGAGACCGCGCTCGGCAAGCGCCCCTTCATGCAGGTCTTCGGCAATGATTATCCGACGCCGGACGGCACCTGCATGCGCGATTATATCCATGTCAGCGATCTCGCCGCCGCGCACCGGCTGGCGCTGCAGCGGCTGCGCGACGGCGGGAGTAGCCTCGTCGCCAATTGCGGCTACAGCCATGGCTATTCGGTGCTGGAAGTGATCGACAGCGTGCGCCGCGCCTTCGGCCATGACTTCGATGTGCGTATGGGGGACCGCCGGCCGGGCGACGCCGCCGCGGTGGTCGCCAATTCCGAGCTCGCCCGCAAGGAGCTCGGCTGGACGCCGCAGCGCGACGATCTCGACCTGATCGTCAATGATGCGTTGGCGTGGGAGCGCATCCTGACGACCAAGAACTCCGTTCGAAACTGATCTGTTGGGCCAAGGGCTCGTGCGACCTCTGCAGACGCGGTATTGAGGCTCGTTCGGGCCAACGCGCAGAGTGCGCGGCCCTGTTCGATCCTGAGGGGACGGCATGAAGGTCCTGGTTCTCGGCGCCGGCGTGGTTGGCACGGCGGCTGCCTATTATCTGGCTAAGGACGGTCACGAGGTGACGGTGATCGAGCGCCATGAAGCGGCGGCGCGCGGCACCAGCCAGTCGAATGCAGGCCTGGTCTCGCCGGGCGACGCCACCGCCTGGGCCTCGCCGGCCGCGCTGAAGACCTTCCTGCGCGCGCTCTGGAATCACGATCTCGGCATCAAGGTGAGACTTCGCCTCGATCCGTATTTCTATGCCTGGAGCCTGCGTTTCCTGCGCGAATGCACAATCAAGCGGCTGCGCGCCAACACCGACATCAAGCTGAGATTGGCGCTTCATTCGCGCGCGTGCATCAATCAACTGTCGGAGGAGACCGGCATCCATTACGACGAGCGCAAGAAGGGCATCCTCTACTTCTTCCGGTCGCAGAAGAGCCTCGACACCGGCACCGACAATTATCGCTATCTCGGCGAGCACGGCCTGCCGATCGAGATCGTCGGCCGCGAGCGCCTGGTCGAGCTGGAGCCTGGCCTTGCCGGCGTCAAGGAAAAGATCGCCGGCGGCATCTATTCGCCGATCGACCAGACCGGCGATTCCAAGCAGTTCACCGACAGGCTCGCCGCCTATGCCGCCGAGAAGCTCGGCGTCAGATTCCTGTTCGGCACGACGATCCAGGGTCTCGACATCGAGGGCGACCGTGTGCGGGCGGTCATCACCTCGGCAGGGCCGGTCACAGGCGACGCCGTCGTCATCTCCATGGGACCGGAAAGCGGCTTGCTCGGCCGACGTTACGGCATCGACTTGCCGGTTTATCCGGTGAAGGGCTATACGGCGACCATTCCCCTGGAGGACGAAGGCAAGGGGCCGACCATGGGCGGCGCCGACGAGGATCGGCTGATCGGCTATTCGAGGCTCGGCAATCGCCTGCGCATGTCCTCGACGGCCGAATTCACCGGTTTCGACCGCAGCTTCAAGCCCGGCGATTTCAGGACCATCCTGGAAACCGGCAAGGATCTTTTCCCGGGTGCCTTCGACGAGAAGAAGGCCGTGCTGTGGGCCGGCTTGAGGCCGATGATGCCGAACTCGGTGCCGGTGATCGGCCAGGCGAAATACCGCAATCTCTATCTCGACACCGGCCACGGCCATGTCGGCTGGACCATGGCCTGCGGCTCCGGCCAATTCCTGGCCGACGTGGTCGCCGGCCGCAAGCCGCAGATCGACCCGGGGGGACTGCTTTACGGGACGGCGCGCTGAGCCGGCTTAGAGCTTCACGGCCTGCTGCCACGCCAACACGTATTCGCCCCAGGCGCGCTCGACTGGCGGTGCGGTGCGCTCACCCTTGCTCATCACGGTCACACCATCTGAGGCCAATAATGCCGCCCCGATGCTGGTGCCCGTCGAGGTCTCCGACGTAGCGACTGGTCGTCCCGTCGCTGCCGCCAGCATGCAGTTGAAAAGCGGGTTTTGCGCGAACGGTCCCTCGACGGTTGTCGGCCCGTCGCCGCCAATCAGCTCCAGGCAGGTCGCGGTCATCAGCGCCAGGTAGAACGAAATGGCGGCGAAGCGCTGGCCGGGGGTTAGGTCGTCGGCATTGGCCCACTGTGCGTCGCGGTGCGGGAAAGGCCCGGAGCCCTGTTGGGTGGAAGGCAACAGCAGGGCCTGGCGCGCCAGAATGCCGACAATATCGGCCTCGCTCCATTCCTGTGGCTGCCCCTCGGTCAGCAGCGAAAACTCGCGTCCACCCATGAAGCGCGCCGAAGGCACCGGATCGCCGAGCGCGTTGACATTGACCAGCGTGTCACGTGCCGGGTCGAGTTCCACCGTCCTGCCGCCAACCGCCATCGACACCACCCATGTGCCGGTCGAAACGACCGAGAAGGGCGGCCGATCGGACAACAGATGCGGCAACAGCGAGGCGTTGGAATCGTGCAGGCCGCAGAACACCGGAGTCTGCTCGTCGAGCCCGGTGCGTCGCGCAAGCGCCGGCAGGATTGGACCAAGCCGGTCTTTTGCCGGCCGCACCGGCGCCATCAGTTGGCGCCACCCCATCTTGTCGACCAGCGAGGAATAGTCGGAGGTCCAGGGGTTCCACAGATCGGTGTGGCAGCCGAGCGACGTCGCCTCGTTGGCTGCGACGCCGGTCAGCCGCAGCGCCCAATATTGCGGGTACATCAGCATCGCAGCGGCCCTGGCGAATTCCGCTGGGAACCACTTCTGCTGCCAGAAGAGCTGCGCGCCGAGATTGAGGCCGATCGGCAGCCGCGGCGTGCCGGTCTCGGCAAAGGGCGGGCGGACGGCGTCGTAGTCGGCCGCAAGCCAATTGGGACCGTCGAACTCATAGTCGAGCACCGGGAGGACCAGTTCGCCTGAGGCGTCCACCAGCGCGCCGGTCGCGCCATGCGTGGTGATCGAAATGGCGTCGATCCGCCGTTCGCCGTCGAGATAGGTCAGGCTGTTCAGGATGAACGTCCACAGCGCCTCGACATCGTGGTGCGGGTAGGGCGCGTGCCGCACCGGCGAGTTCGCCGTGCGGCGCAGCGCAATTTCGCTCAGCGTCGTGAGATCGACCAGCGCCACCTTGGCGTTGGTCTTGCCGATGTCGATGACGGCGACGTGGCGGATCATGCCATATGGAACAACGTTTCCAGCGGCACCGCCACCGGTTCGTTGTCGGCTTTGGTTTCCATGACGTCGGCCATATGCGCCCACCAGCGCTGCATCACCGGATGCTTGGGCAAGTCCGCCATGTCGTGATCGTCACGGCGCCAAAGCACGCCGAACAGGATGTCGGTCTCCTCGTCGAGGTGGATCGAATAGTCGGAGACGCCGGCCCGCTTCAGAAGCGCCACCAGCTCAGGCCAGATCTCGTCATGGCGGCGCTTGTACTCGGCTTTCATCCCGGGATTGAGCTTCATCTTGAAGGCGTATTTTTCCATCAGGCGAAGCGCCCTTCGCGCAGTCGCCGCCAGACGATCGGCAGCGCAATGACGATGATCAGCAACAGGCCGATGAAGATCGACATGACGATGCCCGGCACGTTGAGCAGGCCGAGCCCGAACGTCACCAGCCCCATGATGAAGGCGGCAAGCACGACGCCGAGGATGCTGCCGGCGCCTCCGAGGATCGAGACGCCGCCCAGCACCACCATGGTGATGGCTTCCAGCTCATAGCCCTGCGCGATCGACGGCCGCGTCGAACCGAGCCGCGACGTGATCAGCACAGAGGCTATGCCCGACATCAGCCCGGTCAGGCAAAACAGGATGAACTTGATGCGGGCAACGCGCACGCCGGAGAACTGGCAGGCGACCGGATTGTTGCCGATGGCGAAGACGCGACGGCCAAAAGCCGTGCGGTGCAGCACGAACCAGTAGATCAAAGCCGCGACGAGGAACAGCGCCAGCTCGAACGAGAAGACCCACCAGACGTAACCCTGGCCGAAGAAGGCGAAGCTTTCCGGATAGCCCTTGTAGGCCTGGTCGCCGAGGATGATGAAGGCGATGCCGCGGAATAGGCTCATCGTGCCGATGGTGACGACGATGGAAGGCAGGCCGAGGCGGGTGACCAGCAGCCCGTTGAAGGCGCCGCAGCCCAAGCCGACGACGATGCCGATCGCCACCAGCACCGGCGTGCCGGCGCCGGCCTGCACGGCCATGCCCATCATCGTCGAGGCTAAAGCCACGATCGCCGCGACCGAAAGGTCGATCTCGCCGGAGATGATCAGCAGCGCCATGGCTAAAGCGATCAGCCCTTTTTCCGTGAAGTTGAAGGTAAGGTCCGACAGCGACCACGGGTCGAGGAAGTAGGGCGAGGCGAAGCTGTTCACAGCGAAGATGGCGACCGCGATGACGACGAGCAGCGCCTCCCAGGAGAAGATCGCCGACGACAGCGGCTTGTCGAGCCGGTCGGGGATATGGCGCGGGTGAGGGGCGTCGGTCATGCCGCTTCCGCCTTTCTGAGGATGATGCGACCCTGCCGGCGTTCGCCGCGCGCGTTGAGCACCACGGCCAGGATGATGGCGCTGCCCGAGATCGCCATCTGCCAGAAGGGCGAGATGTTGATGACCGGCAGTGCGTTGGAGATGATGCCGAGGAACAGCGCGCCCAGCACCGCGCCGCCGACCGAGCCGATGCCGCCGGCGATCGAAATGCCGCCGATGACGCAGGCCGCGATGATGTTGAGCTCATAGCCGTTGGCGACCTCGACCGAGGCGATCACGTAGCGCGAGATCCACAGATAGCCGGCGAGCCCGCCGATCATGCCGGAAATGCAAAAGACGATGAACTTGGTGCGGCCGACATCGATGCCGGCATAGACCGAGGCGGTCGGGTTGACGCCGATGGCGTGGATCGAGCGGCCGATCGCGGTCCGCGTCATCACCAGGAAGAACAGCGCGATCACGATGATGGCGATCCACGACAGCACCGGCAGGCCGAGGAAGACGGCGCGCTGGAAGTTGATGAAGGCGGGGCTCATCTGGTCGGCGTTGACCCAGGCGCCGCCCGAGATGACGAAGGTGGCGCCGCGATAGATGGTGAGCGTGCCCAGCGTCACCACGATCGACGGGATGTTCAGCCGCCACACCAGCAAGCCGTTGATCGCGCCGAGCACGAGGCCGACGGCGAGAGCGATGACGATCAGCACCGGGATCGGGATCGCCGGATGCGCGGCGTTGAGCATCGCCACCACCATGCCGGTGAAGCAGAGGTTGGACGCCATCGACAGGTCGATCGATCGCGTCAGGATCACCACCATCTGTCCGAGCGCCAGGATCATCAGGATCGAGGTGTCGTTGAACACCTGGCGCAGATTGGCGGGGTCGGCGAAGCCTGGGAAGCGCGTCGAGATCAGCCCGATCAGAACGACGATGCCGGCAAGCAGCCAGATCTCGCGGTATTTGAGGAAGCTCTTCATGCCGCGATCCCCGCTGCCGTTCGAACCAGCGTCTCTGCGTCCAGCCCCTTGTTGTCGTAGGTCGCCGCGATACGGCCTTCGCGCATGACCACGACGCGGTCCGACATGCCGAGGATTTCCGGCAGTTCGGACGAAACCATGATCACCGAAAGGCCTTGTGCGACCAGCTCGGCCATGAAGCCGTGCACGGCGGCCTTGGAGCCGATGTCGATGCCTTTGGTCGGCTCGTCGAGGATGATCACCTTGGGCGTTGTGGCCAGCCATTTGGCGATGACCACCTTCTGCTGGTTGCCGCCGGAAAGCGTGCCGACATCCTGGCTGAGCGATGAGGCGCGCAGATCGAGCCGCTCGGTGTAGGAGCGGGCGAGCGAGAATTCTTCCGCCAGCCTCAGCACGCCGGATTTCGAGGTGCGCGCCAGTGATGGCAGCGACACGTTCTGGAAGATCGGCAGGCCGATCACCACGCCCTGCTTGCCGCGTTCTTCCGGCACATAGACGATGCCGGCCTCGATCGAATCCGCGGCCGATCTCGGCGCGATCGACTGGCCGTCGAGCGAAATCGCGCCCCGGCTGGTGCGGGTGATGCCGGCGACCGCCTGCATGACCTCGCTGCGGCCGGCGCCGACCAGCCCGTAGAAACCGAGGATCTCGCCCTTGCGCAGCTCGAAACCGATATCGTCGAATTCGGTCGGATGCGACAGGCCGGAGACGGACAGCACCGGCGCGCCGATCTTCGGCTCGCGCTGCGGGAAGATGTGGTCGACGTTGCGGCCGACCATCATGCGCACGATCTCGTTCTGGCCGGTGTCCTTGAGCAGGCCTTCGCCGACCATCTCGCCGTCGCGGAAGACGGTGTAGCGGTCGGCGATGCGGTAGATCTCGTCGAACTTGTGGCTGATGAAGAGCACGGCCTTGCCTTCGCTCGTCAGGAATTCGATGAGCAGGAAAAGCTCCTCGATTTCTTTCATCGAAAGCGCCGCGGTCGGCTCGTCCATGATGACGATGCGCGCGTCGATCGACATGGCGCGGGCGACAGCCACGAGGTGCTTGTTGGCGATGCCGAGGTCCTTCAGTCGCGCGTCGGCGTCGATATGGCCGGCCCGCATCGTCTCCAGCACCTCGCGGGCTTGTCTGCGCATGGTGCGCCAGTCGATGGTGCCGAAGCGGGTGCGCGGCGCGTGGCCGAGGAAGATATTTTCGGCGACCGAAAGATCGTCGAACAGCACGGTTTCCTGATGGATGGCGGTGATGCCGTGGCCGAAGGCGGCATGCGCGCTGGGCAGCGTCGTGGCCTGGCCGTCAATGCCGATCTCGCCTGAATCGGGCTGGTAGATGCCGGTCATGATCTTGACCAGCGTCGACTTGCCGGCGCCGTTCTCGCCGATCAGCGCGGTGACTTGGCCCGGATAGAGCGACAGGCTGACATTGTGCAGCGCGCGCACGCCCGGGAAACTTTTCGAGATGCCTGAGAGCGTCAGGCGCGGAGCTGATGCCGGGGGCCGCTCCTTTACCGTGCCGTGATGGGCCGTCGTGTCCATAGTCGTATCAAGCCCAGTGAATCTATTCCGTGTCGACTCCCCCTCACCCGACCTCCGCTTCGCTCGGTCGACCTCTCCCCGAGGGGAGAGGAGGCTTGCGAGCTTGGCGCCTGGCTCTTCTCCCCACCGGGGAGAAGGTGGCCGCGAAGCGGCCGGATGAGGGGGCAGCTCCGTCAGTCCAGGATCAGTAGATCTTGGAAAACTTCTCGATGTTGGTCTTGTCGAACTGGAACGGCGGAGCCATCGCGGCCGAGTTGGTGTCGTCGAGCGTCACCTTGCCGACGCGGCCGATCGACAGCGTGGCGCCGGGCTTCGCCTCTTCCTTCTTCACCGCCAGGTCATGGGCGAGATAGATCGCCGAATAGCCGAGATCGATCGGGTTCCACAGCGCAACCGCCTGGCTGGCGCCATTGTCGATGAACTTCTTGAACTCCGACGGCAGGGCGAGGCCGGTGACGTTGACCTTACCGATCAGGTTCTCGTCGGTGACGACCTGCGCAGCCGCTACAACACCAACTGTGGTCGGCGCGATCATCGCCTTGAGGTTCGGGTAGGACTTCAACAGGCCCTTGGCTTCGTCGGTGCTCTTGGCCGAGTCGTCATCGCCATAGACGGTGGCGACCAGCTTGATCTTCGGGAACTTCTCCGGCAGCACTTTCTTGGCCGCTTCGATCCAGGCGTTCTGGTTCGTCGCCGTCGAGGAGGCCGACAGGATCGCGACGTCGCCGCCTTCCGGCAGGTAGTCGGCGGCGAGCTTGATGATGGTCTCGCCGATCAGGCCGGTGTCGGACGGATTGAGGTGGAGCTGGCGGCCTTCCTTGGCGACGCCGGAATCCCATGAGATGACGGTGATGCCGCGCTCCATCGCCTTCTTCAGCACCGGCACCAGCGCGTCGGCGTCATTGGCCGAAACGGCGATCGCGTTGACCTTCTGCGCGATCAGCGAATTGATCACTTCGATCTGCGCTTCGGCGGTCGCCTTGGTCGGGCCGGTGTAGATGACGTCGACATCGCCCAGTTCCTTGGCCGCTTCCTCGGCGCCCTTGTTGGCGGCGTCGAAGAAGCCGTTGCCGAGCGACTTCACCACCAGCGCGATCTTGACGTTCTCGGCATAGGCGGCATTCACGAACATGGCGGCGGAAAAGGCCGCCGTGACCAGCAGTTTCTTCAAAAAGCTCATCGAATATCCTCCCTTGAGCGTTGCATTCCATCGCCGCTGCGGGCGTGAGTTTCCCTCAGGCCTGCAGTGAAGATTCTTCCTTCTCGCTTGACTGTCTGCGGGCGACGATCAGCGCCACGCCCGCCGTTTCCAGCATCTTGGCCTCGCGGTCCTCGATGCCGTCGTCGGTGATCACTGTCGCGATGCGCGACAGCCCGCACAGGATCAGGCTGGAGCGCATGCGGAATTTCGAGGAATCGACCAGCACCACCAATTCGTCGGCCTGGTCGATCAGCTTCTGCTCGGCCTGGATCAGCAGCGGGTCGCCTTCCATCAGCCCGAGCGGGCCCAACCCTTGCGCGCCCATGAACATGCGACGCGCATAGAAGTTGCGCGTCACGTCATTGTCGAAGGGCGACAGGATGATGTTCTGCTCGCGGTAGATTGTGCCCCCCGACAGCATCACCGTGTTCTTGGAGTGCTTGAGCAGATGCTCGGCGATCGGGAACGAATTGGTGAAGATCGGCATGCGGCGTCCGGTCAGGAAATGCACCATCTGGAACGTGGTGGTGCCGCCATTGATGATGATCGGCTCGCCGTCCGTGCAAAGGTTGACCGCTTCCCGCGCGATCGCCCGCTTCTGCGCGGCGTTCAGCGTCTCGTTGACGGAGAAGGGCCGGCCGGCAAGGCCGATGAACTGCGGCGGCGAGATCGCCTCGGCGCCGCCCCGCACTCGGCGAAGGCGCTTCTGGACATGCAGCGCCGCGATATCGCGCCGGATCGTCGCCTCGGAGGAGTCCGTCAGCTCGACCATCTCCTGAACCGTCACCACAGGCTTTTCCTGGACGGCGGACAGAATGATCCTGTGGCGCTCTTTCTCGTGCATGGTTCCTCCCTGCCCAAGCATCAGGCCTTAGAAAACGCGCAGTGTCAATCATTTCCGATCAAATATTTTCATTGTGCAGTGCAATATGATCGATATTGATCGTTTGTGATTGACAAGTGCGGCGCTTGCGTAGACATTCCCGGCGAGAAATGAGGGGCGCGGCGTTCGCGCTCCAAGGGAGGATACCTATGCTCGACAAGCGCCACGGCTCGCGCCTCGCCAATCTGTGGGACGATGCAAAAGCCGAGGGGATGAGCGGTCCCGAGCTCCTGGTCTATCGCTCGAACACGCTAGGATCCGACAAGCGCGTCACCAACTATGGCGGCGGCAACACCTCGTCGAAGGTCCGGCAGAAGGACCCGCTCACCGGCGAGGACGTCGAGGTCCTCTGGGTCAAGGGCTCCGGCGGCGACAGCGCCTCGATCAAGCTCGACGGTTTCGCCACGCTCTACATGGACAAGCTGCGCGCCATCAAAAGTCTTTATCGCGGCGTCGAGCATGAGGACGAGATGGTGGGCTACCTGCCCCACTGCACCTTCAACCTCAATCCGCGCGCGGCCTCGATCGACACGCCGCTGCACGCTTACGTGCCGAAGCCTTGCGTCGACCACATGCATCCAGACGCCATCATCGCGGTCGCCGCGGCCAAGGATTCCAAGGCGATCACGAAGGAGATCTTCGGCGACGCCATCGGCTGGCTGCCCTGGAAGCGGCCGGGCTTCGAGCTTGGCCTGTGGCTGGAGAAATTCTGCCTCGAAAACCCCGACGCCAGGGGCGTGGTGCTCGAAAGCCATGGCCTGTTCACCTGGGGCGACACGCCGAAGGAATGCTACGAAACGACGATCTCGGTGATCAACCAGGCGATCGAATGGTTCGAGCGTCGGTCGGAAGGCGTGGCAATCTTCGGCGGTGAAGCGGTCAAGTCGCTCGATGCTCCGGCGCGCCGCGCCATCGCGGCCAAGCTGATGCCAAGGATCCGCGGCCTGATCTCTGAAAAGAGCCACAAGCTCGGCCATTTCGACGATCAGCCCGCCGTGCTCGAATTCGTGAACTCCAAGGACCTGCAGCCGCTGGCGGCGCTCGGCACCTCATGCCCCGACCACTTCCTGCGCACCAAGATCCGGCCGCTGGTGATCGAGTTCGATCCGGCAAAGCCCGATATCGACGCCGTCATCGCGCGGCTCGCCGACGACATTGCCGAATACCGCGTCGGCTACCAGGCCTATTACGACAGCTGCAAGCATCCGGACTCGCCGGCCATCCGCGATCCCAACGCCGTGGTCTATCTGATGCCCGGCGTCGGCATGTTCACCTTCGCCGGCGACAAGGCGACGGCGCGCATCTCCGGCGAGTTCTACGTCAACGCCATCAACGTCATGCGTGGCGCCTCGACGGTCTCGTCCTATGTCGGCCTGCCGGCGCAGGAAGCCTTCGACATTGAATACTGGCAGCTCGAGGAGGCCAAGCTGCAGCGCCTGCCGAAGCCGAAGGCGCTGGCCGGCCAGATCGCGCTGGTCACCGGCGGCGCCGGCGGCATCGGCCGCGCCACCGCCAACCGGCTGCTGCGCGAAGGCGCCTGCGTTGTGCTCGCCGATATCGACGAAGCGGCATTGGCCAGCGCCAATGAAGAGCTGTCGAAGGCGTTCGGAAGAGACTTCGTCCGTCCAGTGCGGATCGATGTCACCTCCGAGGACCAGGTGCTTTCCGGCTTTGCCGAGACTTCGGTCGAGTTCGGCGGCATCGACATCCTCGTCTCCAATGCCGGCCTCGCCTCCTCGGCGCCGATCGAGGAGACCACGCTGGCCTTGTGGAACAAGAACATGGACATCCTGTCCACCGGCTATTTCCTGGTTTCGCGCGAGGCCTTCCGGCTGTTCCGCGCCCAGAAGATCGGCGGCAATGTCGTCTTCGTCGCCTCCAAGAACGGGCTTGCCGCTTCGCCGAATGCGTCCGCTTATTGCACGGCCAAGGCGGCTGAGATCCACCTTGCCCGCTGCCTCGCGCTGGAGGGCGCGGAAGCGCAGATCAGGGTCAACGTCGTCAATCCGGACGCCGTGCTGCGCGGCTCCAAGATCTGGACCGGCGAGTGGAAGGAACAGCGCGCCGCAGCCTACAAGATGTCGACCGACGATCTCGAGGAACACTACCGCTCGCGCTCGATGCTGAAGCGCTCGGTTTTCCCGGAGGACATCGCCGAGGCGATCTACTTCTTTGCCTCTGACATGTCGGCCAAGTCGACCGGCAACATCGTCAACGTCGACGCCGGCAACGCGCAAAGCTTTACGCGCTAGGTGCGCTTTCCCTTCTCCCCGTTCAACGGGGAGAAGGTGCCGCAGGCGGATGAGGGGCAGCGCCTGCCGAACGTATTCCTGGGAGGAACCGCAGTGTCCGAAACAATTATCCGCGCCGATCTCGTCGCCAGCCACAACGCCGCGCGCAAACCCGACCTCGAGCGCGACTACGCCTCCCTCGGCGAACGCCTCGACCGGCGTGGCATCGCCATCGACGCGATCCGCGACAAGGTCGAGAAATTCGGCGTGGCGATCCCGTCTTGGGGCGTCGGCACCGGCGGCACGCGCTTTGCCCGTTTCCCCGGCGCCGGCGAGCCGCGCGACATCTTCGACAAGATCGAGGATTGCGCCGTCATCAGCCAGCTGACGCAGGCCACACCTACCGTCTCGCTGCACATTCCCTGGGACAAGGCCGATCCGAACCGGCTGAAGCAGGCGGCCTCGCGCTTCGGCCTCGGCTTCGACGCGATGAACTCGAATACCTTCTCCGACGCGAAGGATCAGGAACGCTCCTACAAGTTCGGCTCGCTGTCACACGCCGATGCCGGCACGCGCCATCAGGCGGTCGAGCATAATCTCGAATGCATAGAGATCGGCAGGACGCTGGGCTCCAAGGCGCTGACGGTGTGGATCGGCGACGGCTCGAACTTCCCCGGTCAGGTCAATTTCGCAAGAGCCTTCGAACGCTATCTCGATGCCATGCGCGAAATCTATGCCGGACTGCCCGACGACTGGCGGCTGTTCACCGAGCACAAGATGTACGAACCGGCTTTCTATTCGACGGTCGTGCAGGACTGGGGCACCAACTACATCATCGCCAGGGAACTCGGCGACAAGGCCTTCTGCCTGGTTGACCTCGGCCATCATGCGCCCAACGTCAACATCGAGATGATCGTGTCGCGGCTGATCCAGTTCGGCAAGCTCGGCGGCTTCCACTTCAACGATTCGAAATATGGCGACGACGACCTCGACGCCGGGTCCATCGATCCCTACCGGCTGTTCCTCGTCTTCAACGAGCTGGTCGACGCCGAGCTTTCGGGCGCCAAGGGCTTCAACCCCGCCCATATGCTCGACCAGAGCCACAACGTCACCGACCCGATCGAAAGCCTGATGCTGTCGGCGGTCGAGGTGCAGCGCGCCTATGCGCAGGCGCTGCTGGTCGACCGCAAGGCGCTTGAGGGTTTTCAGGACGCCAATGATGCGCTGATGGCGACGCAGACTTTGAAAGCTGCCTACCGCACCGACGTCGAGCCGATCCTCGCCATGGCGAGGCTGAGGACCGGCGGCGCCGTCGATCCCGTCGCTGCCTATCGTGAGGCCGGTTACCGGGCCAAGGTCGCGGCGGAACGGCCGGCGGTTGCGGGCGGTGGCGGCGGCATCGTCTGATAGGCCGAGCCAGGCCCCCTCATCCGACCGCTGCGCGGCCACCTTCTCCCCCAGGGGAGAAGAGGTCAACACCGTCGCAAGCTCCTCTCCCCGGGGGAGAGGTCGGATTGCCCGAATTGCCCTTGCAATTCGACTTGGCAATCCGGGTGAGGGGTCTCTCTCGCTGCTTCAATTATTATTGGACTAATTCGCCCTGACGGTCTTTCCTAGGCGTCCCCAACGCCAGGAGCACCGCCATGCCCTTGACTCGTCGGACGCTGATCGGCGTCATCCTTTCGCTCGCAATTACCCTCACGCCGTCGACCATCGCTTTCGCCGCCTCACCGGCTCCTGCCAAAGGTGAGCACGGCATGGTGGTGACCGCCCAGCATCTCGCCACCGAAGTCGGCGTTGACGTGCTGAAGAAAGGCGGCAACGCGGTCGATGCCGCTGTCGCGGTCGGCTACGCGCTTGCCGTGGTCTATCCCAATGCCGGCAATATAGGCGGCGGCGGCTTCATGACCGTGCGCATGAAGGACGGCCGCACGACCTTCCTCGATTTCCGCGAGCGCGCGCCGCTCGCCGCCACCAAGACCATGTATCTCGACAAGGACGGCAATCCGGTGAAGGGCGCCAGCCTCGACGGCTATCTCGCCGTCGGCGTGCCGGGCTCGGTGGCCGGTTTCGAGATGGCGCGTGAGAAATACGGCACGCTCTCAAGACAGGATCTGATGGCGCCGGCAATCGCCTACGCCAAGGACGGCTTCGTGCTCAACCAGGGCGACGCGGCTTCCTTTGCCGGCAGCGCCGCGCGGCTGGCGAAGGATCCCGCGGCCGCCGCCATCTTCCTGAAAAAGGACGGCAAGCCCTACGGCATCGGCGAGAAGCTCGTTCAGCCGGACCTTGCCGCCTCGCTTTCGGCGATCTCGGAAAAGGGGCCGGACGCCTTCTACAAAGGGTCGATCGCCGACGCCATCGTCAAGGCGAGCGGCGCCAAGGGCGGCATCCTCGCCAAGGGCGATTTCGAGCAATATGCCGTGCGCGAGCTGAAGCCCGTGACCTGCTCCTATCGCGGCTACGAGATCATCTCCTCGCCGCCGCCGAGTTCCGGCGGTGTCATCATCTGCGAGATTCTCAATGTGTTGGAGGGCTACCCACTCTCCTATCTCGGCCCGGGTTCCGCCGAGACGGTCCATGTCATGGTCGAGGCCATGCGCCATGCCTATGTCGACCGCAACTCGGCGCTGGGCGACCCGGATTTCGTCGACAACCCGGTCTCGAAGCTGCTCGACAAGGCTTACGCGAAAGACATCCGCGACAAGATCGATCCGTTCCGCGCCGGCGTGTCGAAGGACCTGATGCCGAAAGGCTTCGGCGAGTCGAAGGAAACCACTCACTATTCGATCATCGACAATGACGGCAACGCCGTCGCGGTCACCTATACGCTGAACGGCTCCTTCGGCGCCGGCGTCGTCGCCGACGGCACCGGCATCCTGCTCAACAACGAGATGGACGACTTCACCCAGAAGCCCGGCGTACCGAACCTGTATGGCCTAGTTCAGGGCGAGGCGAATGCCATCCAGCCGAAGAAGACGCCTTTATCCTCGATGAGCCCGACGATCGTGACGTGGGACGGCAAGCCGTTCATGGTCATAGGCAGTCCGGGCGGTTCGCGCATCATCACCATCACGCTGGAGGCGATCGTCAACGTCATCGACCACGGCTTGGACATCCAGCAGGCGATCGACGCGCCGCGCATCCATCATCAATGGCTGCCGGACACGGTCTATGTCGAGCCTTTCGGGCTTTCGCCGGACACGGAGCGGCTGCTTGCCGGCATGGGCTATCATCTCGATCTGAGCGACCAGACCTGGGGGCAGGCCGCCGGCATTCTGGTCGGCGGCAAGAGCCTCGGCGAAATCGAGAAGGGTGGCGGCGCGCGCTACAACGGCGCCATCGACAGCCGCTCGGCAGCCGGCGAAGCCTTGGGGTATTGATCGGGCCTATGCCGAGGTCAGGTCACAAGCGTGATGGTCGAAGCGATCAGCATCACGGCGGCGATGGCGACGAACAGCGCATAGATGCGCGGCCGGTCGAGCAGCAGCGCATTGCCCGAGATCCAGGCAGCCGTGGCGCCGCCAAGCGCGAACAGGAAGCCGTTGCGGTGGCCGAAGGACATGGAGGCAGCCATCAGGCCGCCGATGATCAGCGCGCCGAAGACGATGATGACGGCGACCGCGTATTTCTCGAAATCATTGCCGCCGCCCATCGCCGGCCCCATCGCATTGAGATTGGGCAGGTCGTCCGGGTCGAAAGGGTTGGTCGAGCCGTATTCGTCTTGACCGAGGGATTCGCGCATTATTCGTTCTCCGCTGAGCGGCAACAAACCATCAACGCCTGCCGAGCGCAACCCGGCAACGCCGCCACGGCGATGCGTTCGCCGCCCGGCTGATGCCCGAGTGCCACGGTTTCCCGGTCAGGTTCAACGGCGGAAGCGGCGTTGCGGTTCCCGAAGCATGATGCCGAGAAGTGTGAAGCGGTTTTCGGACGACATCATGCTCCGTCTCTGACCTTGATCTACCTGGAAAAATCGCTGCGCACGATGCCGTGCCGCTGCAGCTTGTCGTAGAAGGTCTTGCGCGGAATGCCGAGCGCCTCGATGGTGCGGCGCACGTCGCCGTCATTGCGACCAAGTGTCTCGCGGATGATTTCGGCTTCGTAACGATCGAGCCGTTCCGGTAAGGGCATGGAGGTGTCGATCTCCATTGCCGCAGGGGAAGGCGCAGCGGCAACGTCGTCCAGCCCGAGCACGAAGCGTTCGGCGAAATGGGCAAGCTCGCGCACATTGCCGGGCCAGTCATGCTCGCCGAGATGGCGCCGGATCGCGGCGGAGATCGCCGGCACGGGGCGCCGGAAGCGGGCGGCAGCACGCTCGGCGAAATAACCGAACAGCAGCGGCACGTCGTCCCGCCGCTCGCGCAGCGGCGGGATCGAAAGCGTCACCACATTGAGCCGGTAATAGAGATCCTCGCGGAAATTGCCGCGCTGGCTGGCATTGCCGAGATCGACCTTGGCGGCGGCGACGACGCGCAGGTCGACCGGTCGCACCTCATTGGTGCCGAGCGGCGTCACCTCACGCATTTCGAGCACGCGCAGCATCTGCACCTGCGTCGAGGCCGGCATGCTTTCGATCTCGTCGAGGAACAGCGTGCCGCCGCTTGAATGCTCGATACGGCCGACCCGCCTCTTCTGCGCGCCGGTGAAGGCGCCGGCCTCATGGCCGAACAATTCGCTCTCGATGACCGTCTCCGGCAGCGTGCCGCAGTTCAACGCGACGAAATTGCCCTTGGCGCGTCGGCTCCAGCGGTGCAGCAGGCTCGCCACCACCTCCTTGCCGGAGCCGGTCTCGCCGGTCACCAGAACGTCGACATCGGTGTCGGCGATCTGCCGCAATGTCCGGCGCAGCCGCTCCATGGCCGGCGTCTGGCCGATCAGCGGCAATCCTTCCTGGGCCTGCTCGGCCGCCTCGCGCAAGGCGCGGTTTTCCATCACCAGGCGGCGTTTCTCGGCGGCACGGGCAACGCTCTGCGCCAGCCGCTCAGCGGCGAAAGGCTTGGTGATGAAGTCGTAGGCGCCGTCCTTGATCGCCTTGACGGCCATCGCGATATCGCCATGGCCGGTGACCAGGATCACGGGGATATCGGGGTCGAGTTGCAAGACGCGGTCGAAAAGCTGCAGTCCGTCGATCTCCGGCATGCGGATGTCCGACACCACCACCCCAGCGAAATTCCTGTCGAGCGCCGCCAGCGCTTCGCTCGCCACCGCGTGGGCCGACACCGCAAAGCCGGCAAGCTCCAGCGTCTGCCTTGTCGCCTTGAGCAGATCGCTATCGTCATCGATCAGGATGACCGGTGCTGGATCGTGATTGGTCATGCCGCGCCGGCTTTCGACAGATGGATGGTGAAGCGTGTGCCCTGGCCGCTGCTCGAAACCTCGATGCGCCCGCCATAGTCGGCGACGATGTCCTTGGAGATGACGAGGCCGAGCCCGAGGCCTTTTTCCTTGGAGGTGTTGAAGGGCGTGAACAGCGACTTCAGGATCGCGGGCGGGATGCCCGGGCCGTTGTCCAAGACCATGAGCGCGACGTCATCGCCGGTCTCGGTCGCCGAAACCTCGACTTTCGCGTCGTCGCGGCCGTCGAGCGCCTCCAGCGCGTTCTGGAACAGGTTGATCAGCACCTGCTCCAGCCGCAGCCGGTTGCCCATAACCTTGAGCGCCGGCGGCGGCAGCGTGATCGCCAGCGCATCCAGCCGGCCGGCGAAGCGGCTCCTTAGCAGCACCACGGCGCCTTCGATCACGCCGCGCAGCTCCACCGGCTCGGCCGCTGTGCGGCCCTTGCGGGCGAAGGCTTTCAGCTCCTCGGTGATCGAGCCGATGCGCTCGGTCAGCGCGGCGATGGCGCCAAGGTTCTCCTCGGCTGAGGCGCTCTGCTTGCGTTCGAGGAAGACGCGCGCATTGTCGGCATAGGCGCGGATCGTCGCCACCGGCTGGTTGATCTCATGTGCGACACCGGCGGCGACCTGGCCGAGCGTTGCAAGCCGGTTGGCCTGCACCAGCTCCTGCTGCATCACCTGCAGCCTGGCTTCGGTGCTGCGGTGGTCGACGATCTCGGCCTGCAGCCGGTCGCGCGCCAGGCTCAGATCCTGCGTGCGCTCGACGACGCGCCGCTCGAGCTCGGCGCGCGCGGCCTGTTCGGCGGCAATCCGCATCTGCCCGGACTGCCGCCGCCACAACAGATAGGCGGCAAAGGCGATGAGCGGCACGAGGACGCCCAGCACCAGGAGCCGCATTTCGCGCTGCGCCGCCGCGACCGGTGCTTCGGCGGGAACGAGATAGTCGAGGCGCCAGGGCGTCGACGGCACGGCGGTCGACAGCCGCAGGTATTCGGCGTCGCTGCCGCCAGGCGTGATGGCATGGACAAGCGCGACATCGGGGCTGAGCGGTTGTGGCTTCGTGATCGGCAAGGCCACCAGCGGCGCATCGCCGAATTGCTGGCTGGCGCGGATGTCGGCCGTGACCGGAGCAGCCAGCGGCGCGACCGTCATGAAGCGCCAGGAAGGGACGCTGGTGATCAGCACCACGCCATGCGCATCGCTGACATAGGCCGGCCGGTTCGCCTCGCGCCAGTCGGACTCGAGCTGGTCGAATTCCATCTTGACCACGACGACGCCGAGCGGCCCCGAAGCGCCGTCGACGCGGCGCGAGATGTAGAGACCGGGGCGTTTGCTGACATTGCCGAGCGCGAAATATTCGGCCGTGCCGGTTTCCATCGCGCCCGAGAAATAGGCGCGAAAACCATAGTCGTTGCCGACGAAGCTCACCGGCTCGCGCCAGTTGCTGGAGGCGATCGCCAGACCGTCCGTGCCGGTGACATAGAGCACCGAGGCTTTGGTGCCCGACACCAGTCCTTCAAGCTTGCGGTTCAAGACATCGATCGATGCGGGGCTGCGCTCGCTTAGCGCGTCATGCACCTGTTGGTCTTCCGATAGCAGCAGCGGCAGCGCGCGCGGGTTTTCCAGCACCGCGCGCAGCAGCGCGACCTTGAGGTTGGCGTCGGTGCGCCCTTGCGTGGCCAAAGCCTCTATCTCGGTCGAGCGGCCGTAAAGCCCGGCGCCGTAGAGCGCCGCGAGCACGATCAGCAGCGCCACCGCCGCGAACAGCAGCCAGGCACGACGCGCCCGCCCGGCAAGCAGTTCGGGCGTCGGGGCGAGGGCAGCGGCAGGGCGTTGCAGCATGCCGCATCTGTGCATGATTTCGCACAAAGCGCAATTCGACCTATGCGGATAACCGCACTAACACCGACCAAAGTACCGGTCGCGAGTTCAAAAAAGTCAGCAAAATCAATGAGAGGAGCCTTTGAGCGCAATCTGGCACGCGGGTTGCAAATACATCCGCAGCAGCCGCGAGGCTGTGGAGGTCAACAGCCCCCTGGGAGGTCGAGCGTCTCGATCGGGGGCCGAACGGAGGACATCATGCAGACAGCAATCGCTGCCGCCGAACCGCGCGGCAAGGTTCCCTTTTACCGGCATCTCTATGTGCAGGTCCTGGTGGCGATCGCCGCCGGCATCCTGCTTGGACATTTCTACCCCGACCTGGGCGCCTCGCTGAAGCCGCTTGGCGATGCTTTCATCAAGCTGGTCAAGATGGTCATCGCGCCGGTGATCTTCCTCACCGTGGCGACCGGCATTGCCGGCGTTTCCGACCTGCACAAGGTCGGCCGCGTCGCCGGCAAGGCGATGATCTATTTCCTCGTCTTCTCGACATTGGCGCTCGTCGTCGGCCTCGTCGTGTCGAACGTCATCCAGCCCGGCGCCGGCATGCACATCAATCCAGCGACCCTCGACCCCTCGAAAGTAGCGACCTTCACCGAGAAGGCGCATGACACTTCGATCGTCGGCTTCCTGATGAACATCATCCCCGACACCATCACCGGCGCTTTCGCGCAGGGCGACATCCTGCAGGTGCTGTTCTTCTCGGTGCTGTTCGGCATAGCGCTGGCCCTGGTCGGCGAACGTGGCCGCCCTGTGGTCGATTTCCTGCAGGCGTTGACCGCGCCGGTCTTCCGCCTCGTCGCCATCCTGATGAAGGCAGCCCCCATCGGCGCCTTCGGCGCCATGGCCTTCACCGTCGGCAAATATGGCATCGGCTCGATCGCCAACCTCGCAATGCTGATCGGCACCTTCTATCTGACGTCGCTGCTCTTCGTGCTCGTCGTTCTCGGCACTGTGGCATGGTACAACGGCTTCTCAATCCTGGCGCTGATCCGCTACATCAAGGAGGAGCTGCTCCTGGTGCTCGGCACCTCGTCGTCCGAGGCGGCACTTCCCGGCCTGATGGCCAAGATGGAGCGCGCCGGCTGCAACCGTTCGGTCGTCGGTCTCGTCATTCCGACCGGTTATTCCTTCAACCTCGACGGCACCAACATCTACATGACGCTGGCGGCCCTGTTTATCGCCCAGGCGACCGACACGCCGCTTACCTTTGGTGATCAGATCCTCTTGCTGCTCGTCGCCATGCTGAGCTCCAAGGGTGCGGCCGGCATCACCGGCGCCGGCTTCATCACGCTGGCCGCCACGCTCTCGGTGGTGCCCTCGGTGCCGGTCGCCGGCATGGCGCTGATCCTCGGCGTCGACCGCTTCATGTCGGAATGCCGCGCGCTCACCAACTTCGTCGGCAACGCCGTGGCGACAATCGTCGTGGCGCGCTGGGAAGGCGAGCTCGACCAGAAGCAATTCGCCGCTGCCATGGCTGGCCAGTTGCCGGAGGAGGCCGACCTTGCGCTGTCGGGCGGCCTGCAGCCCGCCTGATCACCCGCATCCTCCCGATGCGCAGCAGGTCGCGGCAGTCGCCGCGGCCTGTTCTTTTTGTCGGCCGCCGCATAGGCTGCGCGAGCCGGATTCTCGGCAAAACATTCAGCCGAGAGGGTGGTCGATGAGCAGCGCGTATCCCGAGATCTATCTTGTTCGCCATGGCGAGACAGAGTGGAGCGCCTCGGGCAGGCATACCGGCCGCACCGACATCCCGCTGACAGCGAGAGGCGAGGAGGCGGCGCGCGGCGTCGCCGATCGGCTCAAGGGGCTGACTTTCCAGGCGGTCTGGTCGAGCCCCTCGCAGCGCGCCTTCGACACTTGCCGGCTCGCCGGCTTCGGCGCGCGCGCGGTTAAGAAGCCGGATCTGCAGGAATGGGACTATGGCGCTTACGAAGGCGTGACGACCAAGGAGATCCTGTCGAAGCGCCCTGGCTGGCAGTTGTTTCGCGACGGCTGCCCGGACGGCGAGACGGCGGCCGATGTCGGCGCCCGCGCCGACGCCGTCATCGCCGGGCTGCGCGCGGTGGCCGGCAATGTGCTGATCTTCTCCAGCTCGCATTTCCTGCGTGTCTTCGCATCGCGCTGGGTCGGCCTGCCACCGGAAGGCGGCGAGCATTTCGTGCTCGACACCGCCAGCCTCAGCATCCTCGGCTACGAGCACGATTTGACCGAGCCGGTCATCCGCCGCTGGAACCAGAAGTAGTCCTGCTGGATGGCAGCACAGGTGCCTCTGGAGATTGGGCGAAACCCCGCAGCCTCGTCATGTATGGACGGCCCCTCTTGGGCAAGAGGCAAAATAGCGGCGACGGCTTAAGTCTGGAGCGGT
>NZ_JAVIIV010000041.1:0-22714 GCF_033977215.1 Mesorhizobium humile | reverse complement strand
GTTAATCACAGCCCAGTTTGGCACATTCGATGCCGCAAGGGGCCGTCCACCCATCATTCTAGGGCGGAGCGGGAAGCGAAGCGTACCGCGTAGACCCTAGTATCCATTTCGTTACCTTGGTCGAAGGCGCTGCGGAGCAGAATTCTGCACCGCAGCAACGCTTCGAAGTCACGGAATGGATTCTATGGTCTGCGCCGCGTCGCTTCGCTCCTTGCTCCGCCATAGAACGACGACGTTGGGCGGCTTCAACCAATCTCCGGCGTTTGCGCTGATTTCACGGAAAATGAACGGAAAATCCTGCGCCAAGACAAATGGCAGCCTTTCAAAATCCCTGTGTCGGGGACGCTCTCACTGGCGGCGTTTGTAACAAACGCCTATGTTTTGACGAATACCCGTTGCAAGCAACAACGAGCCGCCAAGGCCGAGGAGATTTCATGGACACCCACGCCTATCCCGTCACCCGCACCGATGCCGAATGGCGCGCCAAGCTGACGCCGGAGCAGTATGCCGTGATGCGCAACCACGGCACCGAGCGCCCCGGCAGTTGCGCCCTGCTCCATGAGAAGCGCGCCGGCACCTTCTACTGCGTCGGCTGCGACCAGCCGCTGTTCGAATCCAAGCTGAAGTTCGAGAGCGGCACCGGCTGGCCGAGCTTCAACGACCCGGTCGCGGGCTCGATCGAGACCACCGTCGACCGCAGCTACGGCATGGTCCGCACCGAATGCCATTGCGCGCGCTGCGGCAGCCATCTCGGCCATGTCTTCGAGGACGGCCCGCCGCCGACCGGCCTGCGCTATTGTATCAACGGCGTGGCGTTGCGCTTCGAGCCGACAGCTTGATGCCTCGGGAATGACTTCGCAAAGGGCGGCTCCGGCCGCACTTTTTCATGCGGGCCAGGTCTCTAAAGCAATTTCAGGAAAAGTGTGAGCGGTTTTCCGTCCGAAATTGCGTCAAAACAAGGAGATAGTGCGGTTTGCCGTTTCCGTGAAACGGTGAAACGCACTAAAGCGCGTCGCGTGAAAACGGATTCACACAACGTGCTTTAGGTGTTTGTTTGATGCATGTCGTCATCGCAAAACCGAGGTCACTTTTGCGCGACATGCATTAGACGACGGCCGTCGCGATCAGCCAGAGCGCGGAGCCCAACATCATCAGCTGCGCCTTCAGGCCGCCGCTCTTCTCCGCCGTCCGCCAGACGGCGATGGTCAGGAAGATGTTGTAGGGAACGGGGAGGAAATGCGCCGTCAGCACCAGCCAGAGCGGCAGCTTCAGCCCAAGCAGGATCAGCGCCAGCGCCGAAGAGGCGAGGCTCAGGATCGTCCCAACCAGCAGCATGTCGTGCCAGAACAGCCGGTCGAGCGGCGCTTCACCTCTCCACCGCGTACGGAAAAAGTCCGTCATCACCGGCGCCCTATCTCTGCCCCAGAACGTCGGTCACGGCTTCCTCGAAGCGTGAGCATTCCGTCACCAGCCAGTCGGTCATGGCCGGCCAGTTGTCCTCGGCATAGCAGTTCACCCGCCAAATCGAGTTGATGCCGAGACCTTCGCAGCTCTGCTCGGGCTTGAGCTTCAGCCTCGCCTCGATCGCCGGCTGGAACGGTTTCAATCGCGACCATGATTCCGTGGCGCCGAACTTCTCATTGCGCCCGAAGAAGACGCCGACATGGTTTTGCGCCGGCGCGACATACATCGAAAGGACCAAAGCGAAATCCGGCAGCCCGCGCTGCCAGAACCACGGCCCGCGTCGCGCGAGCCTTCCCTTTTCTTGCGGGTGACGTTCGGCGAACAGCACCCAGAAGCCACGATGGCGGAACTCCGAGGCGCGACGGCCGCCGAAGTCGAATTCGTTCATGGCCGGCTCCCGGCCACGAGGCTTACGCCATGCCGAGGGCGGCCTTGTAGAGATCCAGGATCGACTCTTCTTCCTGGCGCTCGGCCTGGTCCTTCTTGCGCAGCCGCACGATGGTGCGGATCGCCTTGGTGTCGAAGCCGGTGCCCTTGGCCTCGGCATAGACATCCTTGATGTCGTCGGAGATCGTCTTCTTCTCTTCCTCGAGCCGCTCGATGCGCTCGATGATGGTGCGCAGCTGGCCGGCGGCTACAGTCTGGCTGGTCTCGGTGATTTCGTCGGCCATTTTTCTCTCCGCGTCTTCTGGAGCCGTGGCGATTCCCGCCACGGCAAATTGGAGCGGGTTCCCTGCCCGAGCGGACGCGGCGGGTCAAGACACTTGTCGAGCGGCTGTGGACGGCCAGGCACATCTTAAGGTGCGTCGAGATTCAGGTCAGGCCGAGTCGAAAACGGCGGCTTCCGAGAACCGGAGCGGAGCGTACGTGAAGTACGTGAGCACCGGAAGCGCAGGAGGCCAGCGTTTGCAGGCCGGCCTCACCTGAATATCGGCGCGCCTATTTGAATGCGATCAACAGATCCTTCGCATCGATCTGGTCGCCGGCCTTGACCAGCACCTCGGCGATCTCGCCGTCGCGTTCGGCGTGCAGCGCGGTTTCCATCTTCATGGCCTCGATCGACAAGAGCACGTCGCCCGCCTTGACCACCTGTCCGGCCGCCACCGCAAGCGCCGACACGACGCCTGGCATCGGCGCGCCGACATGCCCCTCATTGCCGGGCTCGGCCTTGCGGCGCGCCTTGGCCGCGGAAGCGCCATGCGCCCTGTCCGGCACCTTGACGCGGCGCGGCTGGCCGTTCAGCTCGAAGAACACGGTGACCATGCCCTTGTCGTCAACATCGCCGAACGCCTGGCAGCGAACCACCAGGGTCTTGCCCTTCTCGATGTCGAGGAAGATCTCGTCTTCCGACTTCATGCCGTAGAAATAGGTCGGCGTCGGCAGCACGCTCACCGGCCCATAGGTCTCCTGCGCCGCGGCGAAGTCGGTGAACACCTTCGGATACATCAGCCACGACGCGAACTCGTATTCCGAGAGCTTGCGGTCGAGCTTCGTCTCGATATCCTTGCGGCTGGCCTTGAGGTCGGCTGCTTTTAGCAGTGAGCCCGGTCGAACCGTGATCGGCTTCTCGCCCTTCAGCGCCTTCTTCTGCAGCGCCGCCGGCCAGCCGCCGGGCGACTGGCCGAGATCGCCGCGCAGCATCGACACGACCGAATCCGGGAAGGCGATGTCCTTGGCCGGGTTCTCGACATCGGCGACGGTGAGATCCTGGCTGATCATCATCAGCGCCATGTCGCCGACCACCTTGGACGAGGGCGTTACCTTGACGATGTCGCCGAACATCAGGTTGACGTCGTGATAGGCCTGCGCGACCTCGTGCCAGCGCGTCTCCAGCCCAAGCGAGCGCGCCTGTTCCTTGAGGTTGGTGAACTGGCCGCCCGGCATTTCGTGCAGGTAGACTTCCGAGGCAGGCCCCTTGAGATCGCTCTCGAAGGCGGCGTACTGGTTGCGCACCGCTTCCCAATAGAAGGAGATGCGGCGGATCCATTGCGGATCGAGACCGGGATCGCGCTCGGTGCCCTTCAGCGCCTCGACGATCGAACCGAGGCAGGGCTGCGAGGTGTTGCCGGAGAAGGAATCCATCGCCGCGTCGATGGCGTCGGCGCCGCTTTCCACCGCCGCAAGCACTGTCGCCGCCGAGAGGCCCGACGTGTCGTGCGTATGGAAATGGATCGGCAGGTCGGTCGCCTCGCGCAGCGCCTTGAACAGCACGCGCGCCGCGGCCGGCTTCAGCAGGCCGGCCATGTCCTTGACGGCGATGATATGCGCGCCGGCGGCCTCCAGCTCCTTGGCCAGCCCGACATAGTATTTGAGGTCGTACTTGGCCCGCGCCGGATCGAGGATGTCGCCGGTGTAGCACATCGCCGCCTCGACCAGCTTGCCCTCGGCGCCGACCGCATCCATGGCGACGCGCATGTTCTCGACCCAGTTCAGGCAGTCGAAGACGCGGAACAGGTCGACGCCGCCGCTTGCCGCCTGCTTGACGAAATGCTGGACGACATTGTCGGGATAGTTGGTGTAGCCGACGCCGTTGGCGCCGCGCAGCAGCATCTGCAGCAGAAGGTTGGGTGCGGCCTCGCGCACTTTGCTCAGCCGCTCCCAGGGGTCCTCGGTGAGGAAGCGCATGGCGACATCGAAGGTGGCGCCGCCCCAGCATTCCAGCGAAAGCAATTGCGGCAGCGCCCGCGCATAGGTGCCGGCGATGCCGACGATGTCATGCGTGCGCATGCGCGTGGCGAGCAGCGACTGGTGGCCGTCGCGCATCGTCGTGTCGGTGACCAGCACCTGGCGCTCTGCGCGCATCCAGGTCGCGAATTTCTCGGGGCCGAGCGCATCGAGCCTCTGCTTGCTGCCCTCCGGAATATGGCCGTTGAGATAGGGCACCACCGGTGCGGCCGCATTGGCCTTCGGCATCGGCCGGCCGCGCGTCTCGGGATGGCCGTTGACGCTGACATCGGCGAGGTAGTTGAGCAGCTTGGTGGCGCGGTCCTGCCGCTTCACCTGCTCGAACAGTTCCGGCGTCGTGTCGATGAACCTGGTCGTGTAGGAATTGTCGGCGAAGCGCGGGTGGTTGATGATCGCTTCGAGGAAGGTGAGGTTGGTGGCCACGCCGCGGATGCGGAACTCGCGCAGCGCCCGGTTCATGCGCGAGATCGCCTCGCCCGGCGTCGGCGCCCAGGCCGTCACCTTTTCCAGCAGCGGATCGTAGAAGCGGGTGATGACCGCGCCAGAATAGGCGGTGCCGCCGTCGAGCCGGATACCGAAGCCTGCCGCCTCGCGATAGGCGGTGATGCGGCCATAATCCGGGATGAAATTGTGCTCCGGATCCTCGGTGGTGATACGGCACTGGAGCGCATGGCCGTTGAGCCTGATATCCTTCTGCGCCGGCACGCCCGATTGCTTCGTGCCGATGGCGAAGCCGTCGAGGATATGGATCTGCGCCTTGACGATGTCGATGCCGGTTACCTGCTCGGTGACGGTGTGCTCGACCTGGATGCGCGGATTGACCTCGATGAAATAGAACTTGCCGGTGTCGGCGTCTTGCAGGAACTCGACCGTGCCGGCCCCGATATAGCTGGTCTCATGCGCGATCTTGAGCGCATAGCCGCAAAGCTCCTGGCGCAGCTCTTCGCTGAGATAGGGCGCCGGCGCGCGCTCCACGACCTTCTGGTTGCGGCGCTGGATCGAGCAGTCGCGCTCGAACAGGTGCACGGCGTTGCCGTGGGTGTCGCCCAGCACCTGCACCTCGACATGGCGGGCGCGCTCGATCAGCTTTTCGAGATAGACCTCGTCCTTGCCGAAGGCGGCCTTGGCCTCGCGCTTGCCTTCCATGACCTCGCGCGCGAGGTCGGCCTCGGCGCGGATGGCGCGCATGCCGCGCCCGCCGCCTCCCCACGAGGCCTTGAGCATCACCGGATAGCCGATTTTCGCGGCGAGCTTCTTGACCTCGTCCATGTCGTCCGGCAGCGGATCGGTTGCCGGCACGACCGGGACGCCGACCTCGATCGCCAGGTTGCGCGCCGCGACCTTGTTGCCGAGACGGCGCATGGTTTCCGGCTTCGGGCCTATGAAGGTGACGCCGGCTTCGGCGCAGGCCTCGGCGAATTCCGGACTTTCCGACAGCAGCCCGTAACCGGGGTGGATGGCGTCGGCGCCCGACAGCCTGGCGACCCGGATGACCTCGTCGATCGACAGGTAGCTTTCGATCGGCCCCATGTCCTTGGCCAGATGCGGTCCTCGCCCGACCTGGTAGCTCTCGTCGGCCTTGAAGCGGTGCAGCGAATATTTGTCCTCCTCCGCCCAGATCGCCACGGTTTTGATGCCGAGCTCATTGGCAGCGCGGAACACGCGGATGGCGATTTCGGACCGGTTGGCGACGAGGATCTTCGTGATGGCCAAGGACTGAGCTCCAGCAGCGTAAGGGAAGATGAACCGGCGCAATGATTAGCGTGAAAATGCTGCAGTGCAAACAAATTTGAGCGACACCTAAAACGATTTAGGTCGCTTGTTTGCGCCAAACTTTTATTGCCGTTCTCCGACGACCGGCAGTGGGCGGTGGACGGGCGTTCCCGAGCACGCGGCGCGGAGCTTTCCGGTCGGCCTCACCGCAAAACGAAAATGCCCGGCGCAAGCGCCGGGCATCCCGTTCAGGTCGGCTTGAGTTTGCCGGCTTATTTCTCGAAGTAGCTGTACTTGCCGTCGTCACCCTTCTTCCATTCGTAGATGACATAGTCCGGACGGGTGATGTCGCCCTTGGCGTCGTAGCCGATCTCGCCGATGGCCGTCTTCCACGGACCGCCGGACTTGATCATTTCCGCAACCTTCTGCGCATCGTCGGCCGAACCGACCTTGGTGATGGCCTGGGCGATGATCTGCACGGCGGCATAGGAGTAGAGCGTGTAGGCTTCCGGCTCGAAGCCGGCGGCGCGGAACTTCTCCACCACTTCCTTGGCGGCCGGATTCTTGCGCGGATCCGGAGCGAAGGTGTTGAGCGTGCCGGCAACGGCGTCGCCAGCGATCGAGGCCAGTTCGTTGGAGACGATGCCGTCGCCCGAGAACAGCGGCGCCTTCAGGC
The DNA here is from genome assembly GCF_033977215.1 of Mesorhizobium humile. Classification (NCBI taxonomy): domain Bacteria; kingdom Pseudomonadati; phylum Pseudomonadota; class Alphaproteobacteria; order Hyphomicrobiales; family Phyllobacteriaceae; genus Mesorhizobium; species Mesorhizobium humile. The sequence goes on along the minus strand of NZ_JAVIIV010000041.1, from coordinate 16,176 downwards.
CCTGATCCGCCGACTGACGGATGATCAGGCCGGCTTCGGTGTGCAGGCCACCCCAGTAGATCAGGGTAACGCCGTTTTCCTTCATCTTGGCGATGAGGGCCGAGAAGTCCTTGTCGCCGACATTGATGCCTTCATACATCACTTCCTTGATGCCGTTGGCGTTGAGGTTCTTCTTGGTCTCGTCGGCGAGGCCCTGGCCGTAAGGCGTCTTGTCGTGGACGATCGCGATCTTGGCGTCCTTGAAGTTCTTGGCGATGTAATCGCCAGCCACCTTGCCCTGCTGGTCGTCGCGACCGCAGGTACGGAAGGTGTTCCAGAGGCCACGCTCGGTGAGCTTCGGATTGGTCGCCGCCGGCGTCATGACGAGGATGCCGTTTTCCGCATAGACCTCCGACGCGGGGATCGTCACGCCCGAGTTGAAGTGGCCGTCGACATACTTCACGCCGTCGGCGACGAACTTGTTGGCGACCGAGATGCCCTGCTTGGGATCGGAGACGTCGTCGCCAATCTCGAGCTTGAGCTGCTGGCCATTAACGCCGCCCGCCGCATTGATGTCGGCGATCGCCTGTTCCGCGCCCTTCTGCAACTGCGCGCCGAAGGCGGCGTTCGGGCCAGTGATCGGACCGGCGACGCCGATCAGGAGGTCGGCGGCCCACGCGCTGCCGCTGAACGCGATAAACGCGGTCAGCGCCACGGCGGACAAGAGTGATTTTTTCATTGAAACGCTCCCATTTACGGAGTGGGCGTGGATGATACTTTCATGCGATGCCCACCCTTATCGCAGAAAGCATAGAATGCCGATTTTCAGGCACTTGTCACGCCGATTCATCCCCGAAACAGCGTAATGGTGAATGTCAACCTTTCGGTTTCCAGCTTAATAAGGAAGCTCTTTCGTAGAGCCAATTATACTGTGTGACCATCTGGTTGGTGCGCGTGTATTGATAGCCGAGGAAGCCCAGGACCATCAGCACGATGGTGTCGACGATATAGTAGTGCAGCGAGAACATCGTGCCGTCGAACAGCGCATGATGGATGAACCTTACCCCGATGCCGAGGCCGAGCATAAACAGCAACAGCCGAACGTGAGTGCCCCAGGTCTGGGCCACGGCTTTGCCGGTCATCCATGCGGCCCCGCCGCCGAGCAGCCCGGTGACAAAGAGAAAATGCCAGATCGAGGCTTCTTCGTAGATAATACCCTGCATGATGAAAACCTCTCTCAGTGATGTCCGCCTTCGAGATAGGCGGCGCGCACTTCCGGATTGGCGAGCAGTTCCTTGCCGGTGCCGCTCATCGTCACATTGCCATTGACCATGACATAGCCGCGCGTGGCGAGTTTGAGCGCGCCGAAGGCGTTCTGCTCAACCAGGAACACGGTCAGCCCCTGCGTCTTGTTGAGCTCGCGGATGGCGTCGAAGATCTGCTTGACGATCAGCGGCGCAAGACCAAGCGAGGGCTCGTCGAGCAGCAAAAGCTTCGGCCGCGCCATCAGCGCGCGCCCGATCGAAAGCATCTGCTGCTCGCCGCCCGACAGCGTGCCGCCGCGCTGGTTAATGCGCTCCTTCAGCCGCGGGAACAGCGCGAACACCTTCTCGGCGTCCTCGTCAAAATGCTTGAGGTTGTCGAGGCTGGCTCCCATCTGCAGGTTTTCCATCACCGTCATACGCGGGAAGATGCGGCGTCCCTCCGGCGACTGTGCAATGCGCATGCGGGCGATCTCGTGCGTCGGCAACTGGGTGATGTCGGTGCCGGCGAAGGTGATGGTGCCGGCGCGGGCCCGCGGGGCGCCGAAGATGGTCATCATCAGCGTCGACTTGCCGGCGCCGTTGGCGCCGATCAGCGCCACGATCTCACCCTGGTTGACGCTGACGTCGACGCCGTTCAGCGCCCGGATGTTGCCGTAAAAAGTCTGCACGCCCTTGATATCGAGCAGCGTTGTGCCGGCCATTATTTGCGCCCTCCACGCGTCGCGGGCTTGGCCGCCACTTCCTTCGCCAGCGTCTTCGCTTGGCCGATCCAGTCTTCGCGGGCAATACGCCCGTCAAAGGCGAGATAGGCCTCCGCCGCCTCGACGTCGGCCTTCTTCCAGGCCGCTATCTGGTCGAAATGGAAGATGCCGTGCTCGTTGAGCTTGCGCTCGTTGACCGGGCCGATGCCCTTGATGCGGATCAGGCTGTCTGCCTTGCCGCCACGCGGCGCGTCGAGGCGGTTGGAGATGCCGGCTTTCGCGGCCGGGGCCTTTGCGGTGGCCTTTTTCGCCGGCGCGCTTACCGGCTTCTTCGCCGCCAGCTTTGCCGCGGCCGCCGGGCTCGCAGCGGCCACCGGCTTGCTGGCGATTGACGCGGCGCGCGCATCGACCTGCGCCGCTTTCGAGGCGCCCTTCGACACCGTGACCCGCTCGCCCTCGTCGCCGTGTTCGACACTATCTGAAATCGGCCCGGCCATCATCGAAGCGGAATTTCCCGGCCCATGCGCGGAGTCGGGGCCCGTATCGAGCTGCTCGATGACATCCTCGTCGCCGACTTCGGTCAGTACTTCTGTTACTTCCTCGTCGTCGACGCCGAGATAGGCGGCGATGACGCGCGGATCGGTCCTGACCGACGCGGGGTTGCCGTCGGAAATCTTGCGGCCGTACTCGAGCACCACGACATGGTCGGAGATCTGCATCACCACCGACATGTCGTGCTCGATGAGCAGGATCGACGTGCCGGTGCTTTTGATGCCCATCAGCAGCTCGTTGAGCGCGGCCGATTCCTTCGGATTGAGGCCGGCGGCCGGCTCGTCCAGGCACAGAAGCTCCGGCCCCGTGCACATGGCGCGCGCGATTTCCAGGCGCCGCTGCGCGCCATAAGGCAGATCGCCGGCGGGATCGTCGGCGCGGTCGACAAGGTCGGCCTTCTCCAGCCAGTGCCTGGCGAGATCGATCGATTCGGCCGAAGCCCGGCGATAGCTCGGGAAGCCGAACAGGCCGAGGAAAGTGTAACCCGAGGCCTTCATCAGCTTGTTGTGCTGCGCCACCAGAAGGTTCTCCAACAGCGTCATGCCGGAGAACAGGCGGATGTTCTGGAAAGTGCGCGCCACGTTGGCGCGGGCCGGAATCTCGTGGTTGGGCAGGCGCTCGAGCAGATAGGTCGAGCCGTCGCGTTTGTTGAGCGTGATCATGCCTTCGGTAGGCTTGTAGAAGCCGGTGATGCAGTTGAACACCGTCGTCTTGCCGGCGCCGTTCGGCCCGATCAACGCGGTGATCTCGCCGCGCCTGGCCTGGAACGACAGGTCACCGATGGCGACCAGGCCGCCGAACTTCATCGACAAATGCTCGACCTGCAGAATGAAATCGCTCATGGAAGCTTGTGCGTTCATCAGCCGTGGCCCTCCTTGGTGAAGGAGGCTGAGACCGCTCTTCGCTCCTTGAGGAAGGCTGTCGGCTCGCGACTGCCGACGAAGCCGCGCGGCTTCCATAGCATGACGATCACCATGGCCATGCCGAACAGAAGCATGCGGTAGAGTTCAGGCGTGAAATCGGGACCGAAGACCCGCTTCAGGAAGTCGAGCTCTCGCAGCGCTTCAGTGCCGCCGATCATCACCAGTGCCGCTACGGCGATGCCGACCAGCGAACCCATGCCACCGAGCACGACGATGGCAAGCACTATCGCCGATTCCAGGAAGACGAAGGATTCGGGGCTGACGAAACCTTGCCGTGCGGCAAAGAACGAGCCGGCGAAGCCGCCGAACATGGCGCCGGTGGCGAACGCCGTCAGCTTGGTGGTGGTGGTGTTGATGCCGAGCGAGCGGCAGGCGATCTCGTCCTCGCGTAATGCTTCCCACGCCCTGCCGACCGGCAACCGGCGCAGCCTGATGGTAACGAAGGCGGTCAAAAGACAGAGTCCGAGGATCAGATAGTAAAGGAAGATCTTGTAATAGGCGCTCGACGTGGCGATGTGCAGCACCTTGGCGATGTAGTTCGGATCGGAGACGTTGAACGACATCAGTCCAAAGAAGGAGACCTTTGGAATGCCGGATATACCGGCCGAGCCGTTGGTCACGTCGCGCCAGTTGATCAAGACGAGGCGGATGATCTCGCCAAAGGCCAGCGTCACGATCGCCAGATAATCGCCCCGAAGCCTGAGCACCGGGAAGCCGAGCATCACGCCCCAGAAGGCGGCCATGCAGCCGGCGGCCGGAAGCAGGATCCAGAACGACAGGCCGAAATGCGTGCCGAGCAGCGCGTAGGCATACGCGCCGACAGCGTAGAAGGCGACATAACCGAGATCGAGCAGGCCGGCGAGGCCGATGACGATGTTCAGCCCCCAGGCCAGCATCACGTAGATCAGGATCTGTATGCCGAAATTGTCGACCCACTTCAGAGAGCCCTGAAAGCCTCCCGCCATCGAACCTGTTATCAGCGCAAGCACTAGCACGACGACGATCGGATAGAGCGCCAGAGCACTGATGCCCAACGCCGAGAAATGGGCGTGGATGAAGGCCCGGAAATAATACATTACCCAGGCGACGGCATAGATGATCGCCAGCGCCCGCACGAAGCGTGCGTAGCCGGCAAGGTCGGGTCCGAGCAGCCCGTCAAGCGAGCCGGCCAGCACAAACAGCAAGGCTGCGACAACGACCGCTGCTATGAAGTAAGGCGTCCTGAAGAAGCGTGCCGCCATGGTGTCGGGCAGCAGGCCTGTGTCGATGTTGGCGACCTTCAGGCTGGCCACGAAGGGCTGGCCGTAGGCGATATACAGGAAGCGGCCCACGGCAGTGGCGATGACCACTAGGGCAAGCAGGCCCCAGCGCTTCACCAGGATCAGTTCGTTGGAGATGTTCTGGTCGGTCCTGAGACCGATGAACAGCACGAACAGGCCGAGCGAGATGGCGCCCGCATAGAGCGCTTCGCGAAAAGCGCGCTGGACGGGAGTAGCGACGGTGTCGCGCTCCGAAGATACGGTAACGGCCATGCGGATCAGACCTTTTCGACTTCAGGCCGGCCCAAGATGCCGGAGGGCAGGAAGATGAGCACGATCGCCAGGATCGAGAAGGCGGCGACGTCCTTGTAGTCGATCGAGAAATAGGCCGACCACATGCTCTCGATGAAGCCGATGAGCAGTCCTCCGAGCACCGCGCCGGGCAGCGAGCCGATGCCGCCAAGCACGGCCGCCGTGAAGGCTTTCACGCCCGGCACGAAGCCGTCCGAGAACACCACGACGCCGTAATACATCAGGAACAGGGTGCCGGCGACGGCGGCAAGAGCTGCGCCCATGATGAAGGTGATGGAGATTGTGCGGTCGACGTCGATGCCGAGCAGCGCGGCCATCTTGCGATCCTGCTCGCAGGCGCGTTGCGCGCGGCCCAGCGCGGTTCGGTTGACGAGGTACCAGAAGATTGCCAGCAGCACGATGGTGACGATCACGATGATGATCTGCTTCAGGGAGATGCTGATGCCGTCGATCGTGTAGACTTGGCTGACCAGCGGCGGGATCGGCTTGTTGCGCGGCCCTTGCGTGACCTGCACGAAATTGGAAAGCGCGATCGACATGCCGATGGCGGTGATCAGCGGCGCCAGCCGGAACGAACCGCGCAGCGGCCGGTAGGCCACCTTCTCGATCGTCCAGTTGTAGAGGCTGGTCAACAGCATCGCCACGATCATCATGATCAGAAGCGCCACCACGACCGGCACCGAATAGAACAATGCGCCAAGGATCAGGAAGACGATGAGGGCGGTGAAGGCGCCGACCATGAAAATGTCGCCATGGGCGAAATTGATCATGCCGATGATGCCGTAGACCATCGTATAGCCGATCGCGATCAGGCCATAGATCGACCCCAACGTCAGCCCATTGATAAGCTGCTGGACGAAGTACTGCATATTTAAGCGGCTCCCCTGGAATGTCGCCTTTCAGGACGCATTCCTTTTCGTATTTCCCCTAGTCGTAAAGTTTCGAGCCCGGATTGCAACGTGATTTTTCAATCGCTCCGCGTGGTTTGGAAGCACGCCGTCCGATTGCCCGTTTTTTTCGCGCCCGACCCCTGGACTATTGCGGACCCTAGCATTGGCACAACGCAATGTCTTTGACGATTCAACCTTATGATGACCCCCGCATCGAAGAAATCAGCGTCAAAATAAGTTGATAAGAAGAATCCTTGCGCGGATGGGGGTGCAGCTTTTGGAACCGTCGCGGCTTCCGCAAGGTCAGGTTTCCGTCATCTGTGACGGCCATGTGACGGCAACGCGCCTTCGGTGGAAGGCACCGCGCGCGAATAGAAAAGCCTTGAAGCGAAGCCTCAGTAAGCAGAGCTGCCTTCTCCATTGAGACTGTGCTTTTCGCTCCCCTCAAGCGGCGGAAAGCGACTCCAAAGCGCATACCGGCTGATCGTCTCAGGTGACGATGAACCCGTGCGCGAACGGATCGCGGTCGTCGATGAAGATCGTGTTCAGCCCTGTCATGCGAGCCCAGCCGCCGATCGACGGAATGATCGCCGGCTTGCCTGCGACGCTGACCTCCTTTTCGACCCTGCCCTTGAACAGCGAGCCGATGATCGATTCATGGACAAAACTGTCGCCGGGTTTGAGCTTGCCCTTGGCATGGAGCTGCGCCATGCGCGCCGAAGTGCCCGTGCCGCAAGGCGAGCGGTCGATCGCCTTGTCGCCGTAGAAGACGGCATTGCGCGCGTCGGCCTCGGCATGTTTGGGCTTGCCGGTCCACAGCATGTGCGACAGCCGGTTGATGCCGGGATTCTCCGGATGCACGAAGGAGTACTTTTCGTTGAGCCGCTGCCGCACCACCGGACTCCAGGCGATGAGGTCGCCGGCCGTATGATCGGCCATGTCCCGGTAATTCTGCTGCGGCTCGACGATGGCGTAGAAATTGCCGCCATAGGCGACATCGACGCTGATCTCGCCGAGCACCGGGCATTCGACGGTCAGGCCTTCGGCATAGAGGAAGGAAGGCACATTGGTGATGCGCACCTCCTCGACATATTCGCCGACTTGGCTGTATTCGGCGATGACCAGGCCGGCCGGCGTGTCGAGCCTCAGCACGCCCGGCGTCTTCGGCTTCACCAGCCCATGCTCGATCGCCATCGTTACCGTGCCGATGGTGCCGTGGCCGCACATCGGCAGACAGCCCGAGGTCTCGATGAACAGGATGGCGATGTCGCAGTCCTCGCGCGTCGGCGGATAGAGGATCGAGCCCGACATCACGTCATGGCCGCGCGGCTCGAACATCAGACCGGTGCGGATCCAGTCATATTCGGCGAGGAAATGCGCCCGCCGCTCCATCATCGTCGAACCCTCGAGCAGCGGCCCGCCGCCGGCGACAAGCCGCACCGGGTTGCCGCAGGTGTGGCCGTCGATGCAGAAGAAGGATTTTTTGGCCATCATATTCTCTTTTTCAGAAACGCTGCGCGCGGAACGGGGTGAGATCGAGCGGCGGAGTCTGCCCGAGAACGAGATCGCGGATCAAGCGGCCGGTCGCCACCGACTGGGTCAGGCCGAGATGGCCGTGGCCGAAGGCGTAATAGACGTTTGGCGCGCGCGCCGCGCCGATCACCGGCAGTGAATCCGGCAGCGAGGGGCGAAAACCCATCCACTCGCGGCCACCCGACGGATCGAGCCCGGGCAGGAAACGTTTTGCTTTCTCCAGCATCGCCTTTGAACGGGCGAAGTTGGGCGGCCGCTCGATGCCACCGAGCTCGACCGCGCCACCGACGCGTATTCCTGTTTCCAGCGGCGTGATGACGAAGCCATGCCCGGAAAAGATCAGCTGCCGCTTCACGTCGAACGCGGACACCGGCAGCGTCGTGTTGTAGCCGCGCTCGGTTTCGAGCGGGATACGGTCGCCGAGATCCTTTGCCAGGAGATGCGACCAGGCCCCGGCGGCGATCAGGAGCTTCTTCGCCGTGCGCCTGGTGCCGTCGGCCAGAACGATCGTCGCGCCGTTCGCGCCCGCCTCCACGCGCTCGACCCGCGCATGCTCGAAACGGGCGCCGAGCTTTTCCGCATAGGCCCAGACCGCCTTGCCGAGCAGCTTGGGATCGGCGACCGTTTTCCAGCTGGGCACGAAGGTGCCCTTGACGAAGCGTGGCGCAAGGCCCGGCTGGAGTGCGGCCATCTCCTCGCCCTCGACATGGCGGAAGCCGATGCCGAAACGCTCGCGCTCGGCCCAGCCGGACAGCGAGGCGCGGAACTCCGCCTCGCTCTCATAGAATTCGAGCGAGCCATCCTCGCGCAGCATCGGCCGCGTGCCGGAGCGGTCGAGCAGGTCCATCCATTCGGCTTCGGCGAGCTTCATCATGCCGACCTGCGCCGCCAGGCTCGCCTCGTAATGCTTGGCTGCGCCCGCCCGCCAGAAGCGGATCAGCCAGGGCAGGAGTTTGGGCAGATAAGCCGGCGGAATGGCCAACGGCCCCAGCGGATCGGCGAGCCACTTCGGCAATTGCCGGATCATCCCCTTATGCGCCAGCGGCAGCACGTCGGAGAAGGCGAAGGCGGCGGCGTTGCCGGAGCTCGTCTCCTCGCAGATGCCGGTGCGGTCGAAGACGGTGACGCTGCGACCCACTTCTGAGAGCAGGGCCGCGGCGCAGATGCCGACGATGCCGCCGCCGATGATGGCGATGTCTTCCTCTTCTCCCCGCTCACGGGGAGAAGATGTCCCAGTAGCGGAGCGGAGCCCTTGTCCTGGGGAGTTGGAATTTCCTGGCACGTCGGTGCTGTCCTTTACTCGGCTGCGACCATCTTCTCCGCCGATCGAGGAGACAGCTGGAGCGACGGCAGCGTCGGCCGCACCGCCAGCGCATCCCGCACGATCTTCTCGACCGCTTTGCGGCGTTCGCCCGACAGCGGCTGGCGCGGCATGCGCACGCGATCATTGGTACCGATCGCCAGCACTTCGGCAAGCTTGATGTTTTGGACCAGATAGGTCGAGACATCGAGGTCGAGCAAGGGCCGGAACCAGCGATAGATCGCCAGCGCCTCCTCGCGGCGGCCCTGCCGCATCAGCTGATAGATGGCGACCGTCTCGCGCGGGAAGGCGGTGACGAGACCGGCGACCCAGCCGATGGCGCCGACCGACAGCGCCTCGAAGGCGAGATTGTCGACGCCGGTGAAGAGATCGTAGCGGTCGCCAAACCTGTTGATGATCTCGGTCGAGCGGCGGATGTCGTCGGAGGATTCCTTGATGGCGACGAAGCGCTTGTCCGACGCCAGTTCCTCCATCAGGTCGACGGTGACGTCGACGCGATAGGCGAGCCGGTTGGAATAGATCATCACCGGCAGGTCGCCGGCTTCCGCGACGGCGCGAAGGGCGGCGACCGTCTCTTGCGGGTCGGTGTGGTAGATCGGGCTCGGCACCACCATCAGCCCGTCGGCGCCTTCCTCGGCGGCGCGCTTGGCGATAACAGCCGCCTCACGGGTGCCGGGCTCGTTGACGGTCAAAAGCACCGGCTTCTTGCCGGCGACTTTCTGCGCCGTCTTCAGCACCTCGATCTTCTCGTCAGGCGACAGCATCGGCCCTTCGCCGAGCGAACCGCACACGATGATGCCGTCGCAGCCGGCCTCCATCTGTAGCCCGTAGCAGCGCTCCATCTCGGCAAGGTCGAGACGGTCGTCGGTGGTGAATTTGGTCGTGACGGCGGGGAAAACTCCGGTCCACATGGCTTGTCTCTCCTCTGATATATCAGCCGTATATCTATTAAGGATTGGCGAGTCAACGCTGAATCGATTATGATATATGAAAAATATATCAGGAGCCCGCCGTTGATCTCCCCACTGATATCCGCTGAGGCGAACGCGACCTTCGAGCCGGCCGCGACCAAGGCCTATCGCGCGCTGGAGCACATGATCGTCACGCTCGAACTGGCGCCGTCGAGCTTCGTCACCGAAGGCGCGCTGATCGAGCGGCTGGGCCTCGGACGCACCCCCGTGCGCGAGGCGATCCAGAGGCTCGCCTGGGAAGGACTTCTGGACATTAGACCCCGCGCGGGTATCGCGGTCGCTCCACTTCACGCCGGCGACTGGCTGCGGGTGCTGGATGCGCGGCGCGGCATCGAGGTGGTGCTCGCCCGTTCGGCCGCCCGCTTCGTCACCCGCGAGGCCGCCGACCTGTTCCACGAGGCGGCGCTCGCGATGCAGAAGGCGGTGATCTCCGGCAACGTGCTTGCCTTCATCCAGGCCGACAAGGCGCTCGACGAAGCGCTGGCCATCGCCGCCGACAACCCCTTCGCGGCGCGCGTCGCCGCCCCCTTGCAGACGCACAGCCGCCGCTTCTGGTATCGCTACAAGGCCGACACCGGGCTCGCCGAATCGGCCGAGCACCACGTGGCGCTGATCCGTTCCATCCTAGACGGCGACGAGGAAGGCGCAGCCAAGGACGCCAAGAAGCTGATGGCGCTGCTGCGCGGCCATGCCGAGGTAGCCGCCACACGGTGAACGGGGTCAGCGCCTGACCCCTCAGCCGCCCGGCTGCCCGACCGCGGTGGCCCGCGTGTCTTCCCATCCGTCGCCCGCCGCCAGGATGCAACTCTGGCCTTTGACGTCGGTCATCAGGATGGTCCAGGTCCCGCTCGGCGAGACGAACACCTCGAAGATGGCGGCTTGTCCGGCCACACCGTAGCCCAACCGCTTCTCCTCGAATGCCGCCGCCAGCCTCGCGACCAGATAGTCATGGCCGCCGCAGATCACTTGCGCCCACGCCGGCAATGCCGACAGCGCCATCACGGCGCCGACAGCTGTAAGCTTGACCCACCGAAACGAAAAATCGCGTGCCATGGGGCACCTCCTTCGCCTTCGCATTCCGGCAAGGGAGGCACATTCGGCCGCCTCAGTATGCCGGAAGGCTCCAGGCCGGATTGGACGTCTTCATCACGTCGCTCCTTCTGGTTTCCGGTCTGTCCCAGGGAGATCATGACTCCCTGGATTCGATATGGTGAAGTCCCGACCCTAAAACAAGCGTCATCCTTGGCCTGTTGGGGCTGCCCTCGGGCACGCCCATTTTCTGGTCCAGTTCCCTGCGGGACAACCGCTGTCGAATGGCCATCCGGAGACGGTCGCCACGCCCCATCCGGGCTCGACGTCAGCTCCCGCTGGATTCCTTTTGCGCCGCCCATTTCAACAAGGCATCGAGAGCCGGGCAAAGGGCTTGGCCCCAATCGGTCAGGCAATACTCGACCTTTGGGGGTACTTGATGGTGAACGATGCGGCGGACAATCCCGTCGGCCTCCATCTGCCGAAGCTGTTGGATTAGCATCTTTTGCGAGATCGCGGGAATAGCCCGTTCGAGGTCGGAGAAGCGCAGCACCTTGCCGCCGAACAGATGAAACAGGATCACCAGTTTCCACCGGCCCTCGAGAATACGCAGCACGTTCTCGACACCGATCGCCGCGGACGAAGGCGTCAAAGTCGCAGACTTACTTTCAGGTAAGTACCTTACTTTTTCGTCGGTTCTTGTCATTTCCACAGCATAACGCAATTTAGAGACCGGACAAGCTCCGACGCCTCGACGAGCGCCGGAACCCAAACGGAGATAAGCCATGACCAGAGACCTTCCCTGGCCGCTGACGGCCTATTTTGCCGCCAATAACCGTCACGACATCGACGCCATGCTCGCCGTTTTCTCGCCGGACGCCAAGGTCCGAGATGAAGGCGAGACGTATAGCGGATCGGCCGCCATCCGCGCCTGGATGGAGGCGACCACGCGCAAGTACCGGGTGACGGTCGAAGTCGCCGATGCCGCCCTCAATGGCGATGCATGGCGGGTCGCCGGTATCGTCTCTGGCAATTTTCCCGGCAGCCCGGCGACGCTTCATTACAATTTCACCCTGGCCGGCGACCGGATCGAGAAGCTGGAGATCGGCGCATGACCATCCGGCAGAAGTTCGAGATCGACGGCCACGAACTCGCGGGCAAGCGCGTCTTGGTCACCGGAGGCACCAAAGGCGCGGGCGAAGCCATCGTCCACCGGCTAGCCGCGGCGGGCGCGACGGTCGCCACGACCGCCCGCTCGGCGAGCGGGACATCGTCGTCCACGCTGTTCGTGCGGGCCGACGTCAGCACCCTGGAAGGCGCAACCGAAGTTGCCGCGGCCACGATCGACCGGTTTGGCGGCGTCGACATCATCGTTCACAGCGTCGGCGGATCGAAGAGCCCGGGCGGCGGATTTGCGGCGCTCTCCGATCAGGCCTGGCAGGAGGAACTCAGCCTCAACCTGTTAGCCGCCGTCAGGCTGGACCGCTTGCTCGTCCCCCGAATGGTGGAGCAAGGCTCAGGCGCGATCGTCCATATCTCGTCGATCCAGCGTCGGCTGCCGCTGCATGAATCCACCATGGCGTATGCGGCCGCCAAGGCTGCGCTTTCCGCATACAGCAAGGCATTGTCCAAGGAGCTTGGCCCCAAGGGTATACGCGTCAACACCGTGGCGCCGGGCTGGATCCATACCACCGCATCGGAAGCCATGGTCAAGCGCCTGGCCGCTCACGCCGGTTCGGACGAGGAAACCGCGCGTCAAAGTATTATGGAGGCACTCGGCGGCATCCCGATCGGTCGGCCGGCATGGCCACAAGAGGTCGCAGAGCTGGTGGCGTTTTTGGTTTCGGATCGCGCGTCGGCGATCCACGGCGCCGAATATGTCATCGATGGCGGCACGATCCCGACGGTCTGAGCGGCGCCAGGCCTCTCTGCATCGCAGCCGTTGGTTCAAGCGCCTGGCATCGCCGCCGTGATCGTCGGGCTGTCCCAACCCTCACCGACGGAGAGCACGCAACTTTGCCCCTTGGTGTCAGAAGCGAGCACGGTCCAGCTTCCCTGATCGGAAACGAAGATCTCGAGCACGACGTTCGGATTGATCAGGCCGCGCCCGGCTTCGCTCTCGTGAAACTTGGCGCCAAGCGCCTTGATGATATCCGCGCGCGCCGCGCATTGTGCCGCCGCATTCGCCGGCGCGATTCCACCGGTTATCACCGCCGCCGCAGCCAGCATTGTCGCCATAAGAAATCGTGTCATCTGACACCTCCTCGCGCCAGACGAGAACCCCGGCTGCCACCGGCGCTGTTTGATTGCCTGCGCATGGCAGGAATACAGCCTAAGACGGAGGGTGGTCTGTTGGTTCCATCACACGGCAATGGAATTATTAGAAGGTGCGGATGCACCCTGGACGCGTCGCGCCGGAAAGCATGTGCCTAGAGTTGTACTGCGCCATGCTACGACCTCCTGGGCGACGGTTTTTAGGCGCCGCGCCCGTGGGTCCTATGGCACCCATAAAAAAGAAGCGCGGTTTGCACCGCGCTTCCTCAATCTTGGTTAGGAACTCCGTCCGGTCAGTTCATCGTCGGGATGACGAACTCGGCGCCGTCCTTGATGCCGGACGGCCAGCGCGAGGTGACCGTCTTGGTCTTGGTGTAGAAGCGGAACGCGTCCGGGCCGTGCTGGTTGAGGTCGCCGAAGGACGACGCCTTCCAGCCGCCGAAGGTGTAGTAGGCGATCGGAACCGGGATCGGCACGTTGACGCCGACCATGCCGACCTGGACTCTGGATGCGAAGTCGCGCGCGGCATCGCCGTCGCGGGTGAAGATGGCGACGCCATTGCCCATCTCGTGGTCGTTGGCGAGCTTGATCGCGTCCTCGTAGCGCGGCGCGCGCACCACCGAGAGCACCGGCCCGAATATCTCTTCCTTGTAGATGCGCATGTCGGCGGTGACGTTGTCGAACAGGCAGCCGCCCATATAGTAGCCGTTCTCATAGCCCTGCATCTTGAAGCCGCGGCCGTCGACGACGAGCTTGGCGCCTTCCTTGACGCCGATGTCGACATAGCCCTTGACGCGCTCCAGCGCCTGGGCCGTCACCAGCGGGCCGAAATCGGCGGCAGAGTCCGTCGACGGGCCGACCTTCAGGCTTTCCACGCGCGGCACCAGCTTTTCCATCAGCCGGTTGGCGGTGTCGTTGCCGACCGGCACGGCCACCGAGATCGCCATGCAGCGCTCGCCGGCCGAGCCGTAGCCGGCGCCGATCAGCGCATCGACCGTCTGGTCCATGTCGGCGTCGGGCATGATGATCATGTGGTTCTTGGCGCCGCCAAAGCACTGCACGCGCTTGCCGGCCGCGGTGCCACGCGAATAGATGTAGTGCGCGATCGGCGTCGAGCCGACGAAGCCGATCGCCTTGATGTCCGGATCGTCGAGGATAGCGTCGACCACTTCCTTGTCGCCGTTGACGACATTGAGGATGCCCGCCGGCAGGCCGGCCTCGATGAACAATTCGGCGATGCGGATCGGCACGCCCGGATCACGCTCGGACGGCTTCAGGATGAAGGCGTTGCCGCAGGCGATGGCCGGCGCGATCTTCCACAGCGGGATCATGGCCGGGAAGTTGAACGGCGTGATGCCGGCGACGACGCCGAGCGGCTGGCGCATCGAATAGACGTCGATGCCGGGGCCGGCGCCGTCGGTAAACTCGCCCTTCATCATGTGCGGGGCGCCGATGCAGACCTCGACCACTTCGAGGCCGCGCTGGATGTCGCCCTTGGCGTCGGCGATGGTCTTGCCGTGCTCGCGCGCCAGGATGTCGGCCAGCTCGTCATAGTCGCGGGCGACCAGTTCGAGGAATTTCATCAGCACGCGCACGCGGCGCTGCGGGTTGGTGGCGGCCCATTTCGGCTGCGCCGCCTTGGCGTTCTCGACCGCGGCGCGCAGTTCCGCCTGCGAAGCGAGCGCCACCGTGCCGCGCACGGAACCGTCCATCGGCTGCATCACATCCTGCTTGCGGCCGCTGGTGCCGGCGACACGCTTGCCGCCGATGAAATGACCGTATTCGATCATGCTTTCTCTCCCTTTTCTGGTGATGGCGCATTGTCCGCCTTTGCGGCCGCGATGGCAACGCGAGGAAGATCGCAACCGTTGTGCGAAAAATAGACAACGACGCCGGAGTGTGCATTAATTGTCGCAATACCTCCTGCGAGGATTTCTCAGGTTGAGTTTTGTCACGCCCCCCTCTGTCCTGCCGGACATCTCCCCCTCTAGGGGGGAGATCAGATGTCGCGGCGGGTTTCGCCAATCGCCGATGCAGAAGAAGGCGCCGCTGGCGAAGCTGCTAATCTCCCCCCTAGAGGGGGAGATGTCCGGCAGGACAGAGGGGGGCGTGAAGGAACGCGACCTTGCTAATCACAGCGCGGACCACGCCCATGAACTGGGATGACGTCCGCATCTTCCTCGCCGTGGCGCGTGCAGGGCAGATCCTCGGCGCGGCGAAGCGGCTGGAGCTCAACCATGCGACCGTCTCGCGCCGCATCGTCGCGCTCGAGGAAGCGCTCAGGACAAAGCTCTTCCGCCGCCTGACCACCGGCAGCGAACTGACCCCGGCCGGCGAGCGCTTCCTCGACATAGCCGAGCGCATGGAAGGCGACATGATCGCCGCGCGCTCGACCATCGCCGGCGAGGGCGACGACATTTCGGGAACCGTGCGCATCGGCGCGCCCGACGGATTTGGCGTCGCTTTCCTGGCAAAGCGGCTGGGCGAGCTGACGGCGCTGCATCGTGAGCTCACCATCCAGCTGGTGCCGGTGCCGCGCTCCTTCTCGCTGTCCAGGCGCGAGGCCGATATCGCGATCACCGTCGAGCGGCCGACCGAAGGGCGGCTGGTGGCCGGCAAGCTGGTCGACTACACGCTGGGTCTCTTCGCCTCCCGCGCCTATGCCGACGCCAACGGCCTGCCCAAGACGCCGGCCGAGCTCGGCAGCCATACGCTGATCGGCTATGTGCCGGACCTGATCGTCAGCCCCTCGCTCGACTATGCCGCCGAGTTCAGCGCGGAATGGCGCACCAGCTTCGCCATCTCCTCGGCGCTCGGCCAGGCCGAGGCGGTTCGCTCCGGCGCCGGCATCGGCATCCTGCATACTTTCGTCGCCCGTTCGATGCCGGAGCTTGTGCCCGTCGACATCGTCGCGCCCATCCGCCGCGCCTACTGGCTGGTCTATCACGAATCGGTGAGGCCGCTGCGCCGCGTCCAGCTCGTCGCAAACTTCATCACCAAGGCGGTGGAGCGGGAACGGGGCCTGTTTGTTTAGGGCATGGTCCAGGACCGCTTAAGCGAAACATACCAGTTCCCCGGTACAGAAATCTTGACCGATCGGCTCTGTTTGCATTGGCAGGTGGCATGCCTTGGAGATTGGCCGAAACGCCCATCGCGATCGTCATTCT
>NZ_JAVIIV010000040.1:0-25931 GCF_033977215.1 Mesorhizobium humile | reverse complement strand
CAAGTCACGGCATGGATCCTCGGGTCTGCGCGCGTCGCTTCGCTCCTTGCTCCGCCCGTGGATGACGACCGATAGGCGTCTCGACCAATCGCCAAGGCATGGGATCCGCCAACGCACACTACCCAACCGGTCAAAACTTCTCTGTTAAGGTCTAGGCCAGTGAGCAACGAAACTTTTGCAAGTGTGTGGGACGCCATCGAAGACACTCCCGCCGAAACAGAGAACATGAAGCTCCGCTCCACGCTCATGATGGCGCTGGAGAAGCACATTCGAGCAAAGGGCTGGACGCAGGCCGAAGCCGCGCACCGGCTTGGCGTGACGCAACCGCGCGTATCCGACCTCCTGCGCGGGAAGATCAACTTGTTCGCCCTCGACACCCTCGTCAATATGGCCGTCGCGGCCGGGCTTCATGTTGAGATGCGCGTCTCGGACGCTGCCTGATCGGCGGAGCCAAGTTCACTGCGTTGCCGAGATGGCATTCCGCGACCATTCGCAGAATGCCCGGGCAGCCCGACCGGAAGGCAGGTAGGCTGCGGTTGCTACTGAACGGTAAGCTCGTTGCGCTCGCCGGCCTTGACCGTGAAGGGCGTTTCCTTGTCGGCCTTGTCGGTGGTGAAGTTGGTCACGAGCACGTAGTCGCCCGCGGCAAGCGTGGTCTGCATCTTCTCGCCATAGGCGTAGGTCACCTCTTTGCGCTCGCCCTGGATGTTCTTCTTGGCCTCAAAGATCTTGAAGCCGTCCGCGCCTGGCGCGTCGACCGCCAGGACACCGGCATTCAGCGTCACGTTGACATCGGTCATCTGCCCGACCGTCACGCTGAAAGGCTGCTCGGTGGACACGGCCTGCACGTCGACGCCCATCACATAGTCGCCGGGCGGCAGGTCGAACTGGCTGTCGGGACCATAGGCGTAGGTCACCTGGTCGCGGGTGCCGTCGAGCTTCTTGGCGGCCTTATATACTTTCCAACCGACATCCGTTCCGGCCTTTTCACCGCCCTGGGTGTAGAAGGCGTTGGCCTTGGCCTTGCCGACGCCGATGATCATATCCTTGTCGACGACCTGGCCGGCGGCAAGCTGCAGCGTCTCGCTCGCCTCGCCGGCTCCCAGCTTCGCGGTGAGCTTGGTCTCGCCGGCCGGGACAACGAACTTGATCTCGCCATAGTTGGCGTCCGACGTGCCGCCGGGATAGGCGATGATGATCTGCGCGTTGCGGTCGACCTCGGCGCCGGGCGCCGGCCGCGCGTGGATGAAGAGCTCGGCGGCGTTCAGGTTCAGCGCCACCTCCGTTGCCTTTTCGGCCGTCAGCGAGACCTTCTGCTCGGCTCTGGCGCCGCCACTGGTGGCGACGACGATGTAGTTGCCGGCCGCAAGGTGGAACTTGACCGTGTTATAGCCATAGTCGACGTTCTTGCCGCCGGCTCCCTGGGCATCGTCCTTGAAGATTTCATAATAGACGTCGGACTTCGGCACCTCCCCGCCCTCCTTCAGGAAGGCCTGCGGGGTGAGATTGTAGTCGACCTCGGCTGCTTTCGGCGCGGGCTCGGGCGCTGGCGCGGGGGCCGGAGCAGGCGCCGGCGCCGCGACGGTTTCCACCAGGGCGTCCTGCAGCGCCTTCTCGTCGGAGGCCTGGATGTATTTGCCGCCGGTGTTTTCGGCGAGGCAGGCGATCTGCTTGCCTTCGTCGGCGGTCAGGCCGAAGCCGACGACATCGGCGGTGAAGTCGACGCCGGAAGCCTTGAGTTCCTTGCCGAGCGCGCAAGGATCGCCGCCGCAAGTTTCGAGGCCATCGGTGATCAGCACCACCGTTGCCTTGTCCTCGGTATATTTCAGCGCCTCGGCGGCCTGCTTGACGGCGGCCGTCAGCGGCGTCTTGCCCAAAAATTTCATGCTGTCGGCGGCGGCTGAGATCGCGCTGGCCGAACCCGCCTGCGGCGGCACGATCAGCTCGATGTCGTCGCAGCTGCCCTTGGTGCGATGGCCGTAGGCCATGAAGCCGATCTCGTCGTCGGCCGGAACCGACTGCAGCACCGTCCGCAGCGATTCACGCGCGATCTCCAGTTTCGGCTTGCCGTCGATCTGGGCCCACATCGAACCCGAAGCGTCCAGAATGATGATGACCTTGTTGGCGGCAAAGCCGAAACTGGTCATCGACAAAAAGATGGCCGCCGCAGCGACGCTCCGCATCAGTCCCGCCATGAATGTCTCCTGATTGATCCCTCGTCCGCGCCGGGAAAGCTATTTGACGCGGCGTCAGGATACAAGCCTGCAGGGCGCCCCTGCTCGGTACTCGCTTGCGGGCCTGAATATCAGTAGGTTGTGCGTCGCTCTTCCGATGGCGGGCGGCCGAACTGCAGCCGATAGCTCTGCGCGAAGTAGGAATGCGAGGTGAAGCCGGTGGCGATCGCCACGTCGAGGATCGGCATATTGGTCTGGCGCAGCAATTCGCGCGCCCGTTCGAGCCGGAGCCGCATATAGTAGCGGCCCGGCGTCACGCTGAGGTGGCGCAGGAAGAGGCGCTCGACCTGGCGCACCGACAGGCCCGCCGACTTGGCGAGTTGCACCGCCGACAGCGGCTCATCGAGATGGTCGGCCATCAATTCTACGATGCGCCTGAGCTTCTCCGACTTGCCGGTGAGGTCACGCTCCGGCCCGACGCGCTGGCGGTCGCCGGCCGAGCGGATGCGCTCGTGCTGGAACTGGTTGGCGACGCCATTGGCGAGGTTGGAGCCGAAATCGCCGCGCACGATCTCGAGCATCAGGTCGATCGAGGTGGTGCCGCCGGCGCAGGTGTAGCGCTTGCGGTCGATCTCGAAGACGTTGCCGGTGCAGTTGATGTCGGGAAAGCGCTCCATGAAGCCGGCGCGGTTCTCCCAATGGATCGTGCAGCGATAGCCGTCGAGCTGTCCGGCCTCCGCCAAGAGATAGGAACCGACCGACAAGGCGCCCAGCGCGTTGCCGCGCCGGCCCCAGCTGCGCAGCGCCGCCAGCACCTTGCTCTTGCCCGGAAACTCGGTGGTGAGCCCGACCGAGACGAACAGGATGTCGACCGGCGGCATGTCGGCGACCGAATAGTCGATCTTCAGCGGCAGGCCGTTCGAGGCCATGACCGCGTCGCCGTCGGCCGAGATCGTCGTCCAGCCGTAGAAATCGCGGCCGAGCAGGCGGTTGGCCGAGCGGAAGCAGTCGATGGCCGCCGCCAGCGAGAACATCGAGAATTTGTCGACCAAGAGGAAGCCGAACTGACGGCCGCCCTGAACGGGATCGTTCGTGATCGGCCGTTCGACGGGAACAGTCAGGTTCGGCAATGCCAAGGCTTTCTCAAAATCAGAAGGACGGCCGCTTCAACCCGGCCGCGAGGTAGGCGGAAGCTACAGTGTTCGCCATCAGCATGGCAATGGTCATCGGCCCGACGCCGCCGGGGACCGGCGTGATGGCTCCGGCATTCTTGGCCGCTTCGGCATAGGCGACGTCGCCGACCAGGCGGCTCTTGCCTTCGCCCTTTTCGGGCGCGGGGATACGGTTGATGCCGACGTCGATGACGGTCGCGCCGGGCTTCACCCAATCGCCCTTGACCATTTCCGGGCGGCCGACAGCGGCGACCAGGATATCGGCGGTGCGGGCCAGCGCCGGCAGGTCTTTGGTGCGGCTGTGGGCAATGGTGACCGTGCAGTTGGCGGCGAGCAGCAGGTTAGCCATCGGCTTGCCGACGATGTTGGAACGGCCGACGACGACGGCGTTGAGGCCGGAAAGGTCCTTGCCGCGCATCCGCTCGATCAACAGCATCGAGCCCGCCGGCGTGCAAGGCACGAAGGCCGTCTCGAGCTCGCCCGTGCCGAGCTTGCCGACATTGATGAAGTGGAAGCCGTCGACATCCTTTTCCGGGGCGATCGTCTGAATGACCTTGCCGGCATCGATATGGCCGGGAAGCGGCAGTTGCACCAGGATGCCGTGGATCGACTTATCGGCGTTGAGATCGCCGATGATCTTCAGCAATTGCTCTTCGGTGGTGTCGGCCGGCAGCGTATGCTGGAGCGAGTGGAAACCGCATTCCTTGGCGGTGCGCGATTTCGAGGCGACATAGACCTGGCTTGCCGGGTCTTCACCGACAATCACCACCGCAAGGCCAGGCTTGGTGGCTCCCTTTGCCGATAGCTCCGCGGTCAGAGCCTTGACCTTCGAAACCACGTCCGCGGCGACACTCTTTCCATCAATCACTTCGGCCATCACCAACCCTCAGCTTCGCTTCGAGGCCCGCATCGATGCATGGCCTCATTCCTCGATCGGCATTGTCGATCCACCAAAGCGGGACGCTTGCGGCCGAAATGCAGCGCGGCATTTTCACGAAAATTCGACAGGGCAATCCCGTCAAAACGTCGTCGGATGCCGTAAACCCGAAACCGGCCGCTTTTATCCAACCGCGAGTGGCTTAGAAATACGGGCGCCTTAGAAATAGCGGCGGCGCGTGCGGCTTTCGGTCAGTTCGCGCACCGCCTCGCGGAATTCGCGCAGGCTGGCGCGGATATCGTCGATCTCACCCTGTTGGTCGGTGGGGGGCTGGTCGGTGGGGGGCTGGCCGGCGGAGAGCTGGCCGGCCTCGCCGGCGGCAGGCGAGCGCGGATGATGTTGTGCCGCCAACGCCGAATGATGATCCTCGTAGGGATCGGTCCGGCCATGGTCCGGCCGGTACGAATAGGAATAGCCCTGCTCGTATGGCGGCTGGAAGTTCTCCCGCGCCGATGTCTGAGCCCGGGGATAGCGTTCTTCCAGGGTAGGTGCGCGCCAGGCGCTTTCGGGCGGAACAGTGTCCATATCCACCGTCTCGGCCGGCTCGCGCCGCACGAAATAGCGAACCGCCGAGGCAAGCGAGCCGAAAAGCCCGGGGCGGCCGGCATCGTTGGCGGGTTCCGGCGGTGGCGTGACGGGTTGGACCGGGGCCGGCGCAGCCGCCAACACAGGCGGTGGGACCGGAGCAGGCGACGGTGTGAAGGACGCAACTGCCGGGGGTGTGTGAGATGCGGCTGGGGGTGGTGTGAATGACCTGGCCGGAGGCGGCGTGAAAGATGGAGCCGGTGGCGGAGCGACAGGCGGGACCGGCGGCGGTGTTACCAGCGGCGGCGGCGGGGGCGGAGCGGCGCGGTTGGAAGTGTTCTCCACCAACGGAACACGCTCATCGACGCTGCGGCGCGAGCGGCGATCGGCCGTCTCGCGCAGGCTGGCAAGGATGCCGCGCAGCCCGCCGAGGCCGATGCCGGCAAACAGGCCGGCGAACAGGCCGGCCAGCGCCATCACCGCGCGCGACGGCCCCTTGGCCTGCAGCGGCGCATAGGCATCCGAAATGACGCTGATGTTGGCGGTGTTGATGTCCTTCTGCTCGCCGGTTTCCTTGGCGCGCAGCAGGAACTGCTCGTAGACGGAACGCTTGGCGGCGGCTTCGCGCTCCAGCTCGCGCAGCGAGACCAGGTTGTTGTTGACGTCGCCGCTCTGCACCTTGGCCTGCGCCAGGCGCGAGGACAGGTCCTGCTCGAGCTGGACGGAGCGCTTCAGGTCGACTTGCAGGGAGGACGCGATGCGCTGCAGCTCGGCGCTGATGCGCTCGCGCGCCCCGGCGAGCTGGGCGTTGAGCGCCTCGATCTCCGGATGGCGCGGGCCGAGCTTGACCTCGGCGCGATCGGCTTCCTGCTTCAGCGCCGCATATTGCGAGCGCAGCTCGTTCATCATGTTGGAGTTGATTTCCTCGGGCAAGGTGCCGCTGAGGACCGAATTGACGTTCAGCGAGCGCGCCGAAGCGGCGCGGGCGTTGAGTTCGAGCGTGCGGGCGCGGGCGACCGAGAGCTGCTCGTTGAGCTTCAGCATCTGGTCGTCGCTGATCAGGTGGCCCTGCGCGTCGACGAGGTCGTGCGTCGCCCGATAGTCCTCGACGTTGCGCTCGGCCGTCTCGACGCCCTTGCGCAATTCGTCGAGCCTGCCGGTGAGCTCGTCGTTGGCGCGGCCCGCCGTGCTGGACTGGATGTCACTGGAGATCTGCTTGAAGGCCTTGACCATGGTGTTGGCGATCAGGGCTGATTTCTCGGCGTTCTGCGTTGTGGCGCTGACCGAGACCACGAAGGTCTTGCCGCCGCGCTCGACGTCAAGGCTGTCCGCCAGGTTGCCGACCGCCAGCGCGCGCTTGCGCGCTTCGTCGGCGGAGCTCGCATCCTGCCGCGACAGGATCGAGCGGAGCGTCGACATCAGGCCGAAGCCGCCCTTGCCCTGGCCGTTGAATTCAGGATCGTTGGTGAGGTTGAGGTCGGTGACGACCTTGTTGAGAACAGTGCCCGAAGTCAGGATGCGGACCTGGTTCTCGACGATGGCGAGCGTCGCATCCGAGGCGACCACGTTCTGCGTCAGGTCGCGATCGGTGAGCTTGAGGTCGCGCGGGTCGACAATGACGTCGGTGGTGGCCTCGTATTTCTTCGGCGTCGACAACGCGATGGCGACGCCAAGCGCGGCGCCCAGGATGGTCGTCGACAGGATCAGCGCCTTGGATCGTGTGATGCCGTAAACGACCTGCATCGGGTCGATCAGCGGTTTCCACTCCTCGGAAACGTCGCGGGCAGGCGGCCAGCTTGCACGGCGCGGTTCGGGAGCGGCCTGTGGCTTACTGGCTTCGGCAGGGGCCTCGTAGCCCTGCCCGAATGAAGCGGGCTGGTTTCCTGCAGCCCAGCCGTCCTCGGTTTCGGCCGGACCCGAATCCGATTGCGGCTGATCGTGGCCAGATGCGTGGGTATCGACGGGGCGCGGATTGAACTTCCCTTCGCGTTCGGAACGCGCGGCGCGATGGCGGGCGGCTGCGTCCTCGCGCCAGGAGGAATTAGCCCGGTCGCCGATCGAAACCGTGTTGCCGTCGCCACGCATGGCCTGGCCGAGCGCCAGCAGCGAACGCTCGCGCCTCCAGTCATCACGGTTATCCCTGTCGACCATTGTCCTGGAACTTGCTCTCTGGCGGCTTGGGCGCGGCGGATCGGCCAATCGTTAAGCCACGCTAAACAGGCATAGGAAACAAACGGTTAATTTTGCGGCTCCGCGGATACGGTTTTTCGCCTTGTTCATGGCATTTCAGCGCCGCCGGGACGGGCGCCAGAACGCCGCGTTAAACTTTCCAGCCTATGTATCGCCCCCGACATGACCCAGGCCAGCGACATGCCGCAAAGGCGGAGCTTCGCGCGGATCGGCCACTTCGTGGCCAGCCGCCGCAAACTGGTGCTCGACTATTTCTCGGCGATCAGCGGCGCCGGCGGCCGGCTGGTGTTCTCGCTCGCCTATTTCATCGCTTTGGCCAACACGCTTTCGATCGCCGAGTTCGGCATGTTCGCGACCGCTTCGGCCGCCGGCATCATGCTGTCGCGCATCCTGGCCTTCGGATTCATTTCGGCGCTCTACCGCACCGCCACGATCCGCCCTAACCTGATCGGCACGTTCACCGCCGGTTTCCTGCTTCTCGGCGCCTTGTCGCTGCCGTTCCTCGCCGCCGCGTCCTACGTCGTCTACCTGATCTTCTTTGCCGGCACCGTGCCGTTGCCGGCCTTCGCCGCGGTCGTCTTCGCCGAGGCGCTTCTGTGGCGGCCGGTCGAGGTGGCGCTGATCGTCAACAACGGGCTCGGCAAGTTCGGGCGGGCGGCCGTGCTGGCCATCCTGGCCACGGCGATCAGGGCAGTCGGCGCGATCCTGTTCATGCTTGGCGCGCAGCACGGCATCGGCGTCTGGTCGCTGTTCTATATCGGCGCCAACGCCGCCTCGCTCATCGTCGCCTTCGTCTTCTTCTATCCGCGCCAGCGGCTGAGGTTGCGCGCCGAACTCTATTTCCGGCGGCTTCTCGATTCCGTCTATGTCGCCGGCTCCGAGGTGCTGTTCTATCTGCAGATGGAGTTCGACAAGCTTCTGGTGCTGTCGATCGGCGGACCGCATCTTGCCGGCATCTACGCCATCATCATGCGGCTGGTCGATCTCACCGCGATCCCGATCCGCACCTTCTCGATGATGCTGGTGCAGCGCATGATGCGGGCGCCGGAGCTTTTGTCGCGGCTGGCGGTGAAGAGCGGCATCGAAGGCGGGGTGTTCCTGGTCTCGACGCTGGCGCTCGTGTCGCTCGGCATCGTGCTGCACTTCTTCCCGAATGCGCTCGGCAAGAATGTCGCCGAGGCAGCGCCGCTGGTGGCGCTGGCGGTCTGCATACCCGGCCTGCGCAACCTCGTCGAATACCAGGCCGAGCTGCTCTTCGCGCGCGGCCAGACGGCGGTGCGGGCGATCAATCTCGGCCTGCTCGCGGGATTGAAGGCTGTTCTGCTCACCTATGTGCTGACGACCATCCCCGACACGGCCAATCTGGTCCTGTCGCTCAACATCGTCTTCCTGCTGCTCTATCTCGCCTCGATGCTGCTGACCTACTCGGCCATGCGCCGACCGGCCAAGGCGATCTGAGCCTTACGCGGCAAGCCCGATCAGGCGGCGGATGCGGCCGATATCTGTGCCGATGAAGGACTGCATGCCGATCGCCACCTGTTCCGGCGCCATGGTGTCGACGAAGCGGCGGAACTCGTCATTCGACAGCGGCTTGCCGTTCCAGTGGACGCGGCAGAACTCCTCCGAACCATGGAAATGGCCGGCGCCTTCAAGCACGTCGTCGACATAGCGGCCATAGATCATGCATTCGGAGAACTGGCGCGCCGAGCCGACGACGCCGACCCAGTCGCGGCCGTGCACCGTCTCGATGCGCTCACACATCGCGTTGACCGTCTCGCGGCGCCAGGCGATCAGCGTCGAGATGTAGTCGTGGCCCGATCGATCGGCGGGATCGATGCCAAGTGCCGTGCCAGCATTGCGCGACCAGATGCGATGCTCATCATGGCCATCGTTCGACAGCGCGCCGTCGCGCCGGAACAGCCGCGCCTTGCCGTCGCGCCAGAAGGCGCCGGTGTCGAACGGTTTCAGGAAGGCGACGTCGGAATCGCAGAAGACGAGCACGTCTTCCTTCGCCTGCCCGGCAATGGCGATGCGGCGCAGCTGCTGCACATGCCATCCGCGCAGCGGCTGCGTTTTCAGGCTCAGCCAGACGCGGCGGCGGAAACCGCTCAGCGGATCGTCAATGACGCGCAGCCAGCGCGGCAACAGGTCCCGCTCGTCGATGACGCTGCGGCGGCTGCCTTCCAGTTGGCGAAACAACGCGACGTCGCGATGCTCGGTGAGGATGTAATGATGCGCCATGCCGGTGACGTGGTGGTCGATGGTTTCGCACAGAAGCCGGCAGCGTTCGAAATCGGGCGCGTAGCTCGCCGTGACGATCGCGGCCGAAGGCACGCGCGGCAACGGTTCGACCGCGGCGGAGGTATCCGGCACGAAGCGGCTGTTCACCGGCGCGCCTCCGCCGGCGGCGGCCAGAGCGACAGCTTCTGCCTGACGACGCGCCACAGGAA
Source organism: Mesorhizobium humile (assembly GCF_033977215.1). NCBI lineage: Bacteria > Pseudomonadati > Pseudomonadota > Alphaproteobacteria > Hyphomicrobiales > Phyllobacteriaceae > Mesorhizobium > Mesorhizobium humile. The sequence goes on along the minus strand of NZ_JAVIIV010000040.1, from coordinate 16,483 downwards.
CAGCGGATTGCCGACAATGTAGCGGCGCCACAGGCGGCCGGGCTCGATCCACAGGCGGAACAGCCATTCGAGCCGCAGCCGGCGCAGCCACAGCGGCGCGCGCGGCACCGAGCCGCTCATGAAATCGAGCAGCGCGCCGACGGCGACCGGCAGCGAGCAATGGCGGCTGTCGATGTGGCGCTCGATCCACAATTCCTGGCGCGGAACGCCCATCGCGACGAGGAGCACGTCCGGCCGCAGCCTGGCGATGCGCTCGAGGATAGCCGGTTCCTCGGCGGCGGAGAAGAAGCCGTCATGGATGACGACGAATTTGTGCTGCACGGCGAGCGTCGAAAGCTTCGCGGACGCGGCTTCGGCATTGGCGCGCGTCGTGCCGAGCAGCGCCACCGTCAGCGGGTGCGACGACGCCTGCAGGAAGGCCGGAATGAAATCGGTGCCGTTGAGGTTGCTGGGGAAAGGCGCGCCGTAAAGCAGCTTTGCCGCCATGTCGACGCCGACGCCGTCGGGGAGGATGAGGAAGTTTTCCAACGCCTCGGCAAAGACCGGGTCGGTGCAGGCGAGGTTGGCATTGTGGGCGTTGAGGAAGCTCACCTTGGTGAAGCGACGCTCGTCGATCAGCCTGGTGAGCAAGGCGATGGCCTCGTCCCAGCGTATGGCAAGAACCGGAATGCCCAAAATGGTCTTGAGCGCGTCGAAGCCGAAGGCCGCGCGCGCAGTGTGCATGTTCATGCGGCGACCTCCTGCCTGACAGCGCCGAGCCTCTCCAGGCCAAGCCCGATCGCGGCGTCGAGCGCCTTGAGCTGGCGGCGATGGAAGGCGCTGCCATCCATGTCGTGGACGTTTGCCGCTGCCGCCTGGAGGGCGGCCGCGAAAGCGATCGGATCGTCGGTCACCACGCAATTGTCGGGACGATAGCCGATGCCGCGCAGCGAGCGGCTGGTGGCGACGGACGGCAGGCCGAGCTCGAAGGTCTCGATGGTCTTCAGCTGCACGCCGCTGCCGGCGGTGCTGATCAAGGGAATGACGGCGGCCCCGCGCACGAAGGCCTGCGCGTCGGGAACCCTGCCGGCAAAGGAAACGCCGGGATGCGGCGAGCTGATGCCCGAAGGCATGTTGCCCGCGATCCTGATGCGGAAACCCGGCTTCAGATGCGGCACGACCTTGCTCAGGAACCAGTCGAGCCCGATGCGGTTCGGCTGCCAGGTCCAGGTGCCGATCAGCGCGGCGTCGCAATCGATATGGCGCTTCGCCTTGCCAGCAGGCGCCTGCGTACGGGTCACCAGTGGCAGCACCGCCGAGCGTCTGTCGGAGGCGACACCAAGTGCCGCGCGGTCTTCCTCGGCCAGCGTGAAGACAAAGCGCGCGGCGCCGCAGAGGCGCTCTTCCATAACCTTGAGGAGTCTTGCCTCGCGGCGGAACATCCAGCGCTGAAGCGCGCTGCCGGCCGCGGCGGCATTCTCCTCGGCTGAGCGATGCTCGACATTGTGGGCGACGAAGACGAATGGACGGTCGGCGAGCACCTTTTCGAAAGCGCCGGCGAACTGCACCGAATTCAGGACATAGCCATCGAAGGGACCGGCGCGCTCGATGGCAGCGCGCAGCTCGGCGTCGGGAACGACGCGCAGCTTGACGGAGGAGAAGGTAAGGCCGGAGACAACCGCCTTGCCCAGCCAGGCAAGCTTTTGCAGCGGCGAAGCGCTTTCGGTGCGGACCTCGACGGCGTCGAGCACGATAGTGTTTTGCGGATCGGACGGGGCCTTGCCCGGCCAGATGAAGCCGATCACCGTCACGCGCGCGCCGGCCCGCCGCAGCGCGTCGATGATCGCGGCGTTGGCAATCTCGTAGCCCGAGGCGAGAGCGCCATCGGGCACGATCGATGTGGCGAACAGCAGATGCATTTCACCTATCCTTGGCTGCAGCCGGTAGCAAAACGCGGTGAAGCCTTGATTAAATGGCACTGTCAAAGGCCTAAGACCCGAGTTTTCCGACAGGCGGACGAGAAGGTGATTAACGAAGCGTTATCACCGCGATGCTATCGAGGGTTCAAACCCACGCCGCTGGAAACGGATGATCCCTTTGCCGTCCGACGCTTCTGTATCGATCGCGGGGCGGTCGCCGGGGCTTGCCGCCGAGACCGTCGAGGCGGTCGTGACGCTGCCGACCTTCAAGCGGCCGAAGCAGGTGCTGGAAACCCTGGCTTCGCTCAAGGCGCAGCGGACCGACCGGAGGTTCGCCGTCATCGTCATGGAAAACGAAGCCGAGGCGCGCGAGGGCGCGGACGCGGTGCTGCCGCTGTTCGAAAGCGGCGAGATGCCTGGCATTGTGATCATCGCGCATGAGCGCGGCAATTGCAGCGCCTACAATGCCGGTTGGCAGACCGCGATCCTGCAGTTTCCCAACTTCAAGCACCTTCTGGTCATCGACGATGACGAGATCGCCGAGCCGGACTGGCTGGAGCGCATGTGCAAGGCCGCCGAGACCCTTGGCGCCGACATTGTCGGCGGCCCGCAAGTGCCGGTCTTTGCCGATCCGAGCCACGCCAGATGGGCCGAACACCCGGTCTTTGCGCCGCCCTATCGTGAAACGGGCCGCGTGCCGGCGCTTTATTCGTCCGGCAACCTTTTGGTCGGACCCAACGTGCTCAAGGCCATGGGACCGCCCTTCCTCGATCTCAGGTTCAATTTCATGGGTGGCGGCGATTCCGACTTCCTCAGCCGTTCCGCGCAGAAAGGCTTCGTGCTCGGCTGGTGCGCCGAGGCAAAGGTCAACGAGACGGTGCCGGCCAGGCGCGTCGAGGCCGACTGGATCCGCGCCCGATCCTTGCGCAACGGCGTGATCTCGACGCTTGTCGAAAAGAAGAGGCGGGCCGGCACGCCGTTTGCCGGCCTGAAAGTTCTCCTGAAGAGCCTGGCGCTGCTTGCGGCCTCGCCGTTGCGCGGCGCCGTCCGGCTGGCGCGCACCGGCTCGCTGACGACAGGTCTCTACCCGGTCTATGTCGCGCTCGGGCGCGTGCTCGCCGAATTCGGATATGCCAATGAGCAGTACCGACAGCCTGAGAAGAATTGAGCGCGCACCGCTCAGCGCCGCCTTCACCAGGCAAGGTGTGGCGACGGCTATCGCCGCGCTCTTGTTCACCGTCATCATCGTCTCGTTCCGGCCCTTCCAGCCGGCTGGCGCGGAACTGACCGGCGACGGCGGCGACATCGTCAACCAGCTCGGCTTCGGCTCGCTCGGCGCCGTCTCGATCTTCGCGCTGCTCGCCTTCGCCGATCCGCGCGTGCTGCGCTCGCTGGTCAGCCCCTCCTGGGCGCTGATGCTGGGCTTCTTCTTCCTGTCGGTGGTGCTCGCCACCGATCCGCCTGCGGCGATGCGCGCCGCCTCCTTCACCATGATCGGCATCATCACCATGGCGACGATCCTGGTGCTGCCGCGCGACGCCGAGTCCCTCGCCAGGGTGGTCATCTTCACCGCCGTCGTGGTGATCGGCCTTTCCTATATCGGCCTCATCGTCTTCCCGCATGAGGCGTTGCACACGGCCGACTCGCAGGAGCCGGAGCATGCCGGCCTGTGGCGCGGCGTCTTCACGCACAAGAACATCGCCGGTCCGGTGATGGCCTGCTTCAGCTTCGCCGGGCTCTATCTGTTCCGGCGCGGCCAGCGCTGGTGGGGCGCAGCCATCTTCTGCGCGGCGATGATCTTCATGCTGCACACCGGCTCCAAGACGACCGCCGGGCTCGTCCCGTTCTCGATCATGATCGTCGTTCTGCCGAGCCTCATCGGCATGCGGCTCGGCACACCGATCCTGTTCGCGCTGGCGATCATCGCCACGGCCGTCGGCACGCTCGGCATCGTCTTCATCGCGCCGGTGAAGCATCTGGCGGCGATCTATTTCCCGAACCTGACTTATACGGGACGTAAGACGCTTTGGGAGTTCGCGGGCGAGATGCTGGCGAAGAGGCCATGGACCGGCTACGGCTACGAAAGCTTCTGGGGGACGCCGCTGCTGCTCAACCAGGACCAGCCCTTCGACCGGCCCTGGGATATCCGCACCATCGTGCATGGCCATGACGGCTATCTCGACATCGCCGTGCTGATGGGCATCCCGGCGCTCTGCGTCGCCGTCTACACCTTCCTGATCGCCCCGTTGCGCGACTACATGCGCATCCCGGCGTGCAAGGAAAACATTTTCCTCGGCGACTTCTTCATGATGGTGGTGTTGTTCACGGCGCTGAACGGTTTCCTGGAAAGCTTCTTCTTCCACCGCGGCGATCCCGTCTGGCTGTTCTTCGTGCTCGGCGTGCTGGGCTTGAGACAGGTCTCGCTGCGGCCGATCCCGGTTCGCCCTTCAAACCAGGTGGTTTGACGACTGCCCTTTTCCGTTGCGGCGCAACCGTCTAAGGAGAGCCTTCTTACGGAGGTTTCCATGACGATCAGGCTCGTTCTCGCCGGTTGCGGCAATATGGGTTACGCCATGCTTTCGGGCTGGCTGAAATCCGCGAAGCTCGAGCCGCAGGCGGTGTTCGTGGTCGAGCCCAACGCGGAACTGCGCCAGCGCGCCGAACATCTCGGCTGCCGCGCCGCCGCCGAGGCCACGGCTATTCCGGCCGACGCCGTGCCCGATCTCGTTGTCATCGCGGTGAAGCCGCAGGTGATCCGCGAAGTGACGGCGCACTACAAGCGCTTCGGCGACGGCAGGACCAGCTTTCTGTCCATCGCCGCCGGCACGCCGGTCGCCACCTTCGAGGACGTCCTGGGCGAGCTCGCGCCGGTCATCCGCTGCATGCCGAACACGCCGGCGGCGATCGGCAAGGGCATGATGGTGGTGTTCTCCAATCCGTTGGTCTCCGACGACGTCCGCCGTTTCGTCGTCGAACTGCTTTCGGCAAGCGGCGTGGTGACGACGATCGACGACGAGGGCCTCATGGACGCCGTGACGGCCGTCTCCGGCTCGGGCCCGGCCTATATCTTCCACTTCATCGAGGCGCTGACGATCGCGGCCGAGAAGGCCGGCCTCCCCGCCGAAACCGCCAAGCTGCTTGCCATGCAGACCGTGTTCGGCGCCGCCTCGCTCGCCGCGGAGGCAGACGAGGAGCCGGGCGTGCTGCGCCAACAGGTGACCAGCCCCAACGGCACAACCGCCGCCGCGCTTGCCGTGCTGATGGGCGGCGACCGCCTGACGAAGCTGGTTACGGAAGCAGTTGAAGCTGCGCGCCTCAGATCTATAGAGCTGGGGAAGTGACCCTCGCCCCGTAGAGCATGTCGTCCTGCAGCCGGCGCAAGGCGTAGAGTTTCGTCGTCCGGTCCGGCGCGGCATTGTCCTGCGTCAACAGCTCGCCCTTCCTGACCGGCTTCAGCACCTTGCCGCCTTCCAGCAATCCGACCGGTAGGGCGCGGCTCGTCCGTGCGTCGGCAATCGTCATGGTCCAGGAACGGTAACAGGTCTCGCCGATGGCATCGAAGGTCTCCCCGGCGGCAAGGTCGCGCTTGGCGACCGCGCAGACTTCCGCCACCGGCTGCGGCAGGGGCACCATGTCTGGCTTGCCGTGGAGCATGATGCGGGCGGCGGTGAGCGGCACCTCCAGCGAGGTCAGGTGATAGGGCCGGAACAGGCCGTAGTAAGGGCCCTTGCCGACATGCAGATCATCCATGCGCTCGACGACACGCGGGTGCATCGCCTCGACGATGACGAAGACGCCGGGCGCCACGCCCTTGCCGATCGTGTAGTCGACGACGCCTTTCCTCGACAGGAGGCCGCCATCCTCTTTGGGGATCAGCACCTTGGCCAGCTGATCGCGATCGGCCTTGGGCCCGTGCATGCCTGGAACATCCGGGACCAGGCCGGTGGCGTTGGCGATGGCACACATCTCGACCATGGTTTTCGAGCCGTCGACGAACTCTACCAGCATGCGCGGGTTCATGTTGCGGCGCGCCGCCTCTTCCCGATAATCGTCCGGAACGGCGTCATGGTTGAGTGGATTGTTCTTGCCCTTGCCCGCCGCGACGATGCTCAGCCCGAGCGCCGAGGCGAACTCGATCAGTTCCATGCAGCTTGAGGGTTCGTCGCCCGCGCCGACCGAATAGACGACGCCCAGCCGGTCGGCCTGCTGCTTCAGGTAGCAACCGATGGTCACGTCGGCCTCGACATTCATCATCACCAGATGCTTGCCATGTTCCATGGCCATCAGGTCGAAATCGGCGGCGACGCCAGGTTTGCCCGTGGCATCGATGACGACGTCGATCAGCGGGTTGGTGACCAGCATTTCGTTCGAGGTGATGGCGATCCTGCCGCCCTCGATCGCCCGGGTGACCCCGGAGGCGGTTTCAGCCTCGACGGCCATCGCCTCGTCGCCATAGGCGATGCGGATCGCCTCGCGGGCGGTGTGCGGGCGCCGCGTGGAAATGGCCGCAATCGAAATGCCCGGCATCAGCATGCCCTGCGTCACCAGATCGGTACCCATCTCGCCGGAGCCGATGACGCCGATGCGGACCGGCCTGCCCTCGGCGGCGCGTCGGGCAAGGTCTCGGGCTAGCCCGGTCAGGGCGACATTGGTCATGCAAGAAGGTCCATGGCTTTTGCCTCCGGCCCGCAATACAGGGAACGATCCCGGTTTGCCAACCAAACCGACGGACATGGCGATTTCTTGCGCATGCTTTGTAAAGCCGCAGCAGATTTTCCCCAGAAACCCGCAAAATTCCGACTTGGGCCGCAAACAGCCAAGTTTCTGAAGAACTAATGCTGTGGAGCCTGCGCGCGACGACCGCACGATTCGCCATTTGTTTCCAGACCATTAACCATTGCAACCCGTCTTAAAAGCGACTGCGGCTCGGTCCGGACCGAAAAGCCCCGGCCCGCCGCACCGGCTTCTGTGCCATTTTTGCTACAGGTTTTGGCCCTAATGCCCGGAAACGTACTTTTGGAAGGTGTCTAATCCATTATATGCCCACAACCTCGAAAAATCTGATAGATACTGGCCGAAAGCTCTGGTGGCAGGCTTGGGCAAATAAGCGCCAATAAAAAAACAATGGCGCGGGGATAGTCACGGGGTAGAAATGATCAGGACGGGTAAAATTACCGTCGGCTGGCGGGTTGCGCTCGCCATTACGGTATCGATGCTGGCTTGTGGTAGCGCCAGCGCACTCACACTCAAAGAAGCCGTTGCCGTCGCAGTGGAATCCAATCCGGAGATTGGACAGGCGATCGAGAACCGCGAAGCGATCGAATTCGAGCTGCGCCAGGCGAAAGGCCTTTATCTTCCTAGCGTCGATCTGGAAGCATCGACCGGCGTTCGCCGCCTGGATAATGATACAAGGCGCGCGCTCGACGAGGATCACAAAGCCCTCTATCCGAACGAGGCCGATCTCACTGTCTCGCAGACGCTTTATGACAGCGGCGCAAGGCGGGCGGAACTCAACCGCCAGGCCTCGCGCGTCGATGGCGCTTCCTTCCGGGTTCTGGAACGGTCCGAGTTCATCGGGCTCGCGGTCGTCCAGGACTATTTGGAATACATGCTGCAGGCTTCGATCGTGGCCGAGGCCAAGAAGAACCTTGGCTTCCATCAGTCCATCCTCAGCGACATCAAGCAAGGCATCGCGGGCGGCGCGCTCAACGACGCCGACCGGCAGCAGGCCGAAGAACGCCTTTACGCCGCCAAGGCGCGGATGCAGGAAGCGACCGAGGAACTCGAGGCAGCCAAGATCCGCTTCTTCAAGAATGTCGGCAAGCCGCTGACCAACGCGTCGCGGCCGGCCGATGTCGCAGCCGCCCTGCCGCGGTCGCTGGACGATGCGATCGGGCTCGCCAGGCAGAACAATCCGCGCGTCCATATGGCCAACAGCGATATCGACGCGGCCGCTTCGCTGGTCGATGCGGCGCGGGCGAAATACGGCCCGACGGTCACCGCCGAGGGCGTCGCCCGGGGTGGATATAACATCGATGGCGCCGATGGCGACACCAGCGACCTGCAGGCCCGGGTGGTGCTGCGCTGGAACCTCTATCGCGGCGGTATCGACAAGGCCAACGAGCAGGAACAGATTCGCCGCACCAGCGAGCAGCGGCTTGCGCTGCACCAGGTGCTGCGCGAGATCGAGGAAGCCGTCCGCACTTCATGGGACCGCCGCTTCCGCCAGGCCGAGCTCGCAAAGACGCTGCGGCAGCAGGCAGCCACCAATGAAAAGCTGGTCGCCTCCTATCGCGAGCAGTTCAAGGTCGGGCAACGCTCGCTGCTCGACGTGCTCGACGCCCAGAACACGCGCTTCAACACCGCGACACTGGCCGACACATCGTCCTATGCATCGCTGTTTGCCGAATACCGGCTGCTGGCCGCGACCGGGGAATTGCTGAAGACGCTCAACATCCAGCCGGCCAAGCAGTCCGCGGCCTACGCCCGTGAGGAATTCGGTGTGCCGGCCACGGCCGATACCGAGACCTATGCGCGGACGCCGTCGGAACAGAAGAACGATCTGCCGTTCGACATCCTCGCGCCGGTCAGGAAAAAGTAGCCGATGTAGCATCGATCTTCGGTCCCTCGGGGCGGATCGTGAACCAGCAACCCAACATCCTATCGCCCAAGGAGGCCTTCAAAGCCTGCTTCTGCGCTGTCGCGGCCTATCTCGGCAGGCCGAGCGCGGAAACCGTGCTGTTCGCCGGCGTGCCGATTTCGGAGACCCGCATCGAGCCGGACGAAATCCGCCATCTGGCCGAGCGGATCGGCCTGGAGGTCCAGGATTTCAGCCATCGCGATTTCCTGCGCGGCCGCTTCGATCTTCCGGCCATCGTCTTCCGCGTCAGCCAGTTGCCGGTCGCTCTCCTGGCGCAGATGGAGGGCGGGCAATATCTGACGGCGCCGCAGGAAGACGGCCGCACCACGATCGCCAGGTCGGAACTCGCCGAAAGCTATATCAGCGGCGGCACATCCTTCTCGATCACCTATGCCAACCAGGCCGAAGAGATGACGGTCGGCACAGCGGCGCGGATTGAACGGCGCCACTGGCTGACCGGCACGATGGGGGCGTTCTGGCGCACCTACTCCAAGGTGGTGCTGTCGGCGGTGTTCATCAATCTTCTGGCGATCGCCTCGCCGATCTTCACCATGAATGTCTACGACCGGATCCTGCCCAACAAGGCGATCTCGACGCTTTGGGTGCTGGCGCTCGGCATCGGCGCGGCGATCCTGTTCGACCTGCTTCTGAAGACGGCCAGGGCCTCGCTGATCGACTATGCCGGCCGCAAGGCGGATCTGCGGATTTCCTATCTGCTGTTCGAGAAAGTGCTGAACTCCTCGCTTTCGGCACGGCCCGGATCGACGGGCGAATATGCAAACCGCGTCACGCAATACGAGTTCGTGCGCGAGTTCTTCACCTCGAACACGATCAGCGTCTTCATCGATACGATCTTCGTCTTCGTCTTCCTGGCTGTCATCTACGCCATCGGCGGCTGGCTGGTGATCATACCGGCGCTGGCCTTCGTCATCTCCGTCATTGTCGGGCTGATCACGCAGCGGCGGATCGGCAAGCGGGTTGCCGCCTCGATGAACGAGGCGTCGCAGCGCCAGGCCCTGCTGGTCGAATCCATTTCGACGCTGGAGACGATCAAGTCGCTGCGCGCCGAAGCCTATCTCCTGCGCAAATGGGGCGAGCACTCGAAGAACGCGGCCAACACGTCGGAAAAGATCAAGGAGCTCTCGGCGGCGGCGGGCAACATCACCGGCGCCATCCAGCAATTCGTGACGGTCGCCCTGGTGGTGGCCGGCGCCTATGCGTTCTCGGAAGGCCAGGTCTCGACAGGCGCCATCATCGGCACCGTCATGCTTGCCGGCCGGGCCGTGGCGCCGCTCGGCCAGATCGCCATCACGCTTGCACGGTTCCGCCAGGCCATGCTGTCGCTCAGGATCATCAACACGATCATGTCGCAGCCGGAGGACCGCCCTGACACTGTCGGTTTCGTCAACCGGCCGATCCGCAGCGGCGCGCTGGTGTTCAGGAATGTCGGCTTCGCCTATCCGGGCACGGAAAACGAGGTTCTGAGCGGGCTCAACATCGCGGTCAGGCCCGGCGAGCGGGTCGGCATCATCGGCCGCATCGGCTCCGGCAAGACCACGATGGGCCGGCTGATCGGCCGGCTGTTCCTGCCGACGTCGGGGGAGCTGCTGCTCGACGGCATCGACATCCGGCAATACCATCCCTCGGAGGTCCGCGCCGCGGTCGGCATCGTCGCGCAGGCCGGCGACCTGTTTTCGGGAACCATCAAGGAGAACCTCCTGATGGCGGCTCCGGAAGCGACCGACGAGGAGATCATCGATGCGGCGAAGGCCGCCGGCGTCGACGACTTCGTCTCGCGGCATCCGCGCGGCTACGACATGAATGTCGGCGAGCGGGGCACCAATCTCTCGGGCGGGCAAAGGCAGGCGGTGGCAATCGCGCGGCTGCTTTTGACCAAACCGAAGATCGTCTTCCTGGACGAGCCGTCGGGTTCGATGGATCTCGCTTCCGAACGGCAGTTGATCAAGCAGCTCAAGGTGGCGTTCGACCACAGCACGACGCTGATCGTGTCGACCCATCGCTACAGCATGCTGGAACTTGCCGACCGCCTCATCGTCATCGACCAGGGCCGCGTCGTCGCCGACGGGCCGAAGGAACAAGTCATCCAGGCATTGCAGAAGGCAAATGCCTGAGCGGAACGTATAGACATGCTTGCAAGGGAAGATCGGCCACCTCTATTCGCCTCGGCCTCCGTCTACATCGTCGGGGCGCTGTTCGTGTGCTTCACGGCCTGGGCGTCCTTCGCCGAAGTCGACGAGATCGCGCGCGGCGACGGCAAGGTGATACCCGCATCGAAGACGCAGGTCATCCAGGCCAGCGAAGCCGGCGTGGTGCAGGAAATCGCCGTCCAGATCGGCCAGACCGTCAAGAAGAACGACCTCATCATCCGTCTCGACAACTCGGGCAATACGTCGAGCCTTGGCGAAGAGAAGGCCAAGGCGCGGGCGTTGCAGGCGCGTATCGCCAGGCTGCAGTTCGAGCAGAGCGGCAATGTGGAAGGGGCGTTCCCCTGCCCCGCGGACATCCAGAAGGTCGCGCCGGAAATCTGCGACAACGAGCAAAAGCTGCTCGTCGCGCGCCGCGACAATTTCGAGGTCAAGCTGTCGGTTCTCAAATCGCGCCTCGACCAACGCGAGAAGGAGCTGGACGAGGCCACCGCCAATGCCGACCGCCTGTCCAAGAGCCTTGCCGTCATCGACCAGGAAGCGGCGCTGGTCGAACCCATGGTCAAGAAAGGCCTGATGGCCAAGACCGAACAGCTCCGCGTCGAGCGGGAACAGACCGACCTTCATGGGCAGTTGGCCCTGGCCGGCGAAACCATCAAGAAGACCAAGTCGGCTATCACCGAGGCGCAGCTTCAGGTGAACGAATTGGGCCTGCAATTGCAGCAGGAAGCGTTGAGCGACCTGACGCAGGCGCTGGCCGATCTTTCCGTGGTCGACGAAACCATCCGCGGCGCCACGGACAAGGTCGCGCGCACCGACATCCGCTCGCCGGTCGACGGCATCGTCAACACGCTCGACGTCAATACGCTCGGCTCTTTCGTCCAGCCGGGCGCGGTCGTGGCCGGCATCGTGCCGACCTCCGAGACGCTTTTGGTCGAAGCCCGGGTTTCGCCGCGCGACGTCGCCTTCATCCAGCCGAACCAGGAGGCGCTGATCAAGGTCACGGCCTATGATTTCTCGATCTTCGGCGGCATCGAGGGCAAGGTCTCCAACATCACCGCCGACAGTCTTGTCGACCAGAAGACGGGCGAGCCCTACTACCAGGTGCGGGTCGCCACCGAGAAGTCGACGCTGACAAGGAACGGCAAGACCTATTCGATCATTCCCGGCATGATCTGCTCGGTCGACATCAAGACCGGACACAAGACGATCCTCAACTATCTTTTGAAGCCCATCAACAAGGCGCGTCAGGAGGCGATGAGTGAACGATAGCGCCGTCCACCACCCGGAGACCTCGCGCGAGCGGCTGCTGCCGGCGCTCGCGGCCGAGGATTTCGGCCCGGAATTCCGCGTCGTGGCGCGCGGTGGCGTGCGTCGCGGCATCCGGCTGGAGCGCGCCTTCTGGGCATCGCTGAAGCACCTGGCCGAAAGTCGCAAATGCACGATCGGCATGCTGGTCGAGGAGATCGCCGAACACCATCCCGACCAGGGCAACCTCACCTCGGCGATCCGCGTCGCCTGCATGCGCGGCCTCGCCGAGGAAAGCATGGAACTGCGCAAGCTCGCTTCGATCCGCACGATCAACGCGATCCTGGTCGCCTGCCCCTCGCCCGCCTTCGCGCTGTCTTCGTCGAAGAAGATCCTGGCCTTCAACACGCCCTTCCAGCAACTGGTCAGGCGTCAGTTGCCGAGCGCGCCCGGCGAGGATGGGCGCCAGGACCTGAAGCTGGCGCTCGACCTCAACGTTCCCGACATCTTCGCCCGCCTCGACGCCAATGGCGAAACGCCGGTCACCAGCGGCTTCGTCATCGGCGCCGGCGAGCGCCGCTATCGCGGCCAGCTCAGCGCCGTGCGCGCGCCCGTCACCGAGCCGGAACTGCTGATGGCCTTCGTCTTCAACGGGTAGAGTCGGCCGAGGCTACTGCCTGAGATTTGAAGCCACCGATGGTTCCGGCGAGCCTTCGCCAGGTGCGACCGTCGCGAAGCCGCCGGCGATGTCGGCGATCTGGGCGCCGGATTTCGACCCGTGGATCCAGGCTCGATCGGTGCTGAAGGAATAGAGCGGAACATAATCGGGCAGTTCGCTGTCGCGCAGGACGGCGTTGCCGAGGCTGTCGAGGATGAAGGCGCCGCTTCCCGTGCTGACCGACAGGACGGCGTGGAAGAACTTGCGGCGGCGATCCTGGAGCACCACGAGCGACATGCTCTGTGCCGGGATCCCGGCCCGGAGCAGGGCCGCCATCTTGAGTATGGCGAAATCCTCGCAGTCGCCGGCGCGATGTTCGAGGATTTCCGAAGGCTTCGCCCAATAGTCGAGCTTGCCGTAGACGACGCTGTCCTTGCGATAGGCGATCAGGCGGTTGATGCTTGAGTTGACGAAGGACAGCTTCTCGCGAAAGCCCTTGTCGGCGGCAATCTTGATGATCTCGGCGAAAGCGGGGCTCTCGCGGTCGCAGACGCTGCCGGCGGTGCAATCGACGACGGCCCTGTAGACGGGAGCCCAGCGCGCGGCGACCGGGAGGTTGCGCATCGACAAAGCGACCGAGCCGAAGACGCCGGGAATGATCGCGGCGGTCTGGATCGGGTCGATGCCGGGATCGGCCTTGGCGCTCGAAAGCGCTTCGGCCGCGTCAGCAGCTGCCGGCGCGTAGCCTGCCGAAACATTCGCGATCCGATATGCTGCGGCCGGCTGCCAAGGCATCGGCCGGGCCAGCGAAACGCCGCCGAGGCTCGCCGGCGCAAGCACCGTTTGCAGGACCGGACCCGGCCCCGAATTCGCGCTGGCCCACGATGGATTCGCCAGCCCAACAAGGCCGACCGCCAGCAAGAAAACCTTGATCCCCGTTATCTCCGGGGCAGCTTTTTGTATTTTCATAACGCCCACCTTTGACTGTGGACGCTACCAATCTTGTCTCAAATTATCGGAAAGGAAGGTGGGTAAGTTTCCGCGAATCACGCTATTCTGTTTTGCATCAAATTTTATTCAAATTTATACTTTCATTTACCAAGCCAATGCCGCGCGGCGCAGCCGACCCGGCATTCCTTAAGATCATACATAGCCAGATATATCATCACGATTTACCAAGTGTAAAAAATGCGATTCTCTACATATCCGAATATATGAAATAGATTGAAGGTCTGTTGCAAAGTCCGGGCCTGACATGTCTCTTTCCGGGAAATGCCGGAGGGGCTTTAGCTATGACGAACAATATCGAATTCGACGCCGTTTCAAATTCCTGGGACGAGCACACCAGCGCTGGTGAAAATCATATCTCGACGGGTGTCCAGGTCGCGCAGGCGACCACCGGCCAGGCGGCAAGCGAACCGGTGCCGGTCGATGTCGGCAGCGGCGCGCCGGCGCAGGGCGCGGCCAATGCGCCGGCGGCGAACCAGCCGGCGGCCGATGCGAACGCCCCTGCCAACGCTCCGGCTTCGAATGCCGCCCAAGGAAACGCGCCAGCCGCAAATGCGCCGGCGGCGAATGCCGCGGCTGCGAACGTTCCGCATGAATATCACGCCGATGCCGGCAATGTCGTGAAGCTGCCCGCCAATGTCTCGATCGACAACATCAAGGTCGACGGACACAATCTGGTGCTGGTGCAGCCCGACGGCTCCGAGATCGTCATCAAGGACGGCGCGCTGAACGTGCCGACCTTCATCCTCGGCGATGTCGAGGTGCCGCGCGTGGCGCTGATCGCCGCGCTCGAGGCAAGCCATGTCGATGTCGCCTTCGGCGCCGACGGCTCGATCTCGGCTGGCGGCAATGGCTCGCCGGGCAGCGCGGGCGGAAATTTCGAACATCCCGCCGGCGGCATCGGCGACGGCTTCGGCCTCTCCGCCCTGCTGCCGCCCACGGACCTGGCGTTCGGCCAGCCGGAGAATAGGGAGCTGTTCCCGGGGCTCGTCGACAGGGGCGTTTCCGTCGTGGCGATGTCGCTGCTCAGCCCGACCGAGGCGGCCAGCGAAACCGGCTTGAACGGCGGGCCGCAACAGTCGCCCGGCAGCGACGCGCCGAGCAACGCGGAAACGTCGAGCAATGGAACGATCACCATCGACGCGCCGGACGGCATCGGATCGATCGTTATCAACGGCGTTGCCGTCACTACCGTCGGACAGCAGATCCAGGGCCAGTTCGGCTATATCACGATCGTCTCGCTGAACACGAGCACCGGGGTCGTCGAATACAATTATACCGTCACCGAATCGGTCACGCATCCCATACATACGGACGGGTACGACCAGAACGACACGGTTCCGGACAATTTCAGCATCACCGTCACGGATTCCGACGGCGACACGGCCAGCACCACATTTGCCGTCGCCATCATCGACGACGTGCCGACGGCGGTCGCCGACGTCGACAGCGTAGCGGCCGGCCAGCTCGGCCCGGCTACCGGCAACGTGCTGCTTGGCGGCACCGATGCGGGCGACACCAACACGACGGACGGTGTCGCCGACGTCCAGGGGGCCGACGGCGCGAAGGTGGTTGGCGTTGCCAAGGGCACGACCAATGCCGATCTGGATGACACGAGCACACTCGATGTGCAGGTCCAGGGCGCCTACGGCAAGCTGACGCTCCACGCTGACGGCAGCTACACCTATGTGCGCGACGCCAACACGCCCGGCGGCGTCAACGATGTCTTCACCTATACGATCAAGGACGGCGACGGCGACACTTCGCACACCACGCTGACGATTTCGATCGGCAATTCGACGCCGGAGATCAGCGACCTCACGCCCGAGGTCAATGGCGGCGACGTCGTCGTCAATGAGGACGACCTCTTGGCCGGCCGAGGCTCCGGCGAATCAGCCGGTTCCGACACATCGAAGGAAAGCACCACCCAGGGCGGCACCTTCACCATCCATTCGCCCGACGGCATCGCCTCGCTGAACATCGGCGGACACGACTTCATCACCAATGGCCAGTTTACCGGCGGTTCCTTCACGACGGCGCTCGGCAACACGCTCACGGTGACGGCCTACAATGCCGCCACCGGCGAGGTGAGCTACACCTACACGCTGGTCGACAACGAGGCGCACGACCCGATTCAGGGCACCAACAGCCTGTTTGAGAATTTCGACGTCACGCTGACCGACATGGACGGCCAGAGTGCCAACAGCACGCTCTCCGTCAACATCGTCGACGATGCGCCGACGGCTTCGGCCGAGGCCTCGCAGAACGTCACCGAAGGCGCGACTGTGACTGGCACGCTGGACTTCGTCGCCGGCGCCGACGGCGCAACGGTGACGCACATCAACGGCACCGCGCTGGTCTTCGATCCCGTCACCCACTACTCGCAGGCGATCGACATCGGCGCCGGCACCATCCAGGTGAAGGCGGACGGCTCCTACTCGTTCACGGCCGATGCGTCGGTCGACAACAGCTCCGGTCCGGTTGCGGTCAGCGCCACCTACACGGTGACCGACGGCGACGGCGACGCGGCAACCGCCGGCATCGCCTTCGCGGTGACCGACGCCAACCACCCGAGCACAGGCACGGCCGCGGCCGCGGTCGACGATGACGGGCTTGCCGGTGGTAACGCCGCAAGCACCACCGGCGACGTTAACACCAATGCGGGCGAAGTTCCGCTCAGCGCCAGCGAGGCCGTCTACAACGGCACGCTCGGCGGCAGCGTCGGCGGCGACGGCGCCGGCTCAAACGGCTTCTCGTTTGCCGCCCTCAACGGCACCTCCGGCACCGTCGGCCAGGAGAGCGTCACCTACAGCTGGAATGCCGCCAACGACACGCTGACGGCAACCGGCCCGCGCGGCGCCCTGTT